>CAKSVR010000004.1 GCA_934504345.1 uncultured Agathobaculum sp.
GGCAGCTATATCCGCTTTGACGAGAACGCTGGCGTTATCATTCGTGATGACAAAAACCCCCGCGGCACCCGTATCTTCGGGCCTGTCGCTCGTGAGCTGCGTGACAAGGATTACATGAAGATCCTGTCGCTTGCTCCGGAAGTACTGTAAGGAGGTCGCCAACAAATGAACAATTTGCACGTTAAGACGGGCGACACCGCAGTCGTTCTTTCCGGCAAGGAAAAGGGCAAGCGCGGCAAGATCCTGTCCGTAAACCCGAAGAAGGGTATGGTAGTAATCGAAGGTGTGAACATGATCAAGTGCCACACCAAGCCCCGCCGTCAGGGTGAAACCGGCGGCATCATCGAGCGCGAGGGTGCGCTGCGTGCCTGCAAGGTAATGCGCGTATGCCCGAAGTGCGACAAGCCGACTCGTGTTGCTCACAAGATCACCGAGAACGGCACCAAGCTGACGGTGTGCAAGCACTGCGGCGAAACGCTTTAAGAAGAGGAGGTTGCAATAAATGGTTCCGAATATGAAAGCAAAGTATAATGCGGAAGTTGCGCCTGCTCTGATGAAGAAGTTTCAGTATGAGAGCGCAATGCAGATCCCGAAGCTCGACAAGATCGTAATCAATGTCGGCTGCGGCAAGGAAGCAAACGGTAACTCCAAGGTTATCGAGGCTATCGTCCGCGACATCACCCTGATCTCCGGTCAGAAGCCGATCATCACCCACGCGAAGAAGTCCATCGCGAACTTCAAGCTGCGTGACGGTATGCCGGTTGGCGTTAAGGTAACCCTGCGCCGTGACCGTATGTGGGAGTTCCTGGATCGTCTGTTCAACGTAGCACTGCCCCGTGTACGCGACTTCCGCGGCATCAACGGCAATGCATTCGACGGCCGCGGCAACTACGCGCTGGGCCTGTCCGAGCAGCTGATCTTCCCGGAAATCTCTTACGATCAGATCGATAAGATCCGTGGTATGAACATCGTTATCTGCACCACCGCAAATACCGATGAAGAAGCGAAGGAGCTCCTCACTCTGATGGGCGCTCCGTTCGAGAAGTAAGGAGGAGAATGTTAAATGGCTAAGAAGTCGATGATCCTCAAGCAGCAGGCTAAGCCGAAGTTCTCCACCCGTGCTTACAACCGCTGCAAGATCTGCGGCCGTCCGCACGCATACCTGCGTGACTACGGTATCTGCCGTATCTGCTTCCGTGAGCTGGCTTACAAGGGCCAGATCCCGGGTGTCCGCAAGGCATCCTGGTAAGGAAAAGCGATTTTTCAAAAGGAACCCGAAAGGGTTCCTTTTTTGTTTTGCAGAATACGCAGTCCGGTGCAAACGAGGCGCGTGAGCGCTGCGCCGTAACTGGGCGGCAGCCCTTTTCTCGGCACTCTTTACATGGTGCAGCCGAGTTGCGGAGCAATACGCCGTTTCCGGGCTGGGGAGTTTCGCCGTCTGCGGACGGCGGGAACGGGCCTGACGGCCCTACTTCGTAAGTAACTCGCATATAGGAACGGTATCGGCTTCCGTTTTCCGCGCTGTCGCGGCGTAATCGCGGCAGATTGAACGAGTTTTGCGTAAATACTGTCGCAGACCGTTAACGGCTTGAGCGTAGCTGTGAAAGGAATGGTCGGCGTTAAGCCGAGCCTACGAGCTGGTAACGGTACTGCCGTTCTCCTTTTTCGGTCACACCTCTAAGTAGGAACGCTTGCGTTCCGTCGCTCCGAGGTATCCCAAAAGGGAAAAGGGGAGCTTCCTAAGAGGGTGGAAAACCGTAGGTTGTCTACCCTCTTAGGCCCCGCGCGGGAGCGCCGTTCTCCCGCCGCCCGCAGGCGGCGAAATTCCCAGCCCGGCAACGGCGTATCGCTTACGCGACTCGTCTGCACCAGAGAACGGCTGCCGTGGAAAGGGCTGCCGCCCGGCTGCGGCGCAGCGCTCACGCGCTTCGTGTGCACCGGAGAGCAGCTGCCGCAGCGGAACAGCTAAAGTGTAGTATTAAAAATTTTTCGATTTTTTGAAAAAAACACTTGCGCGATACGCCCGGTATAGTGTATACTAATTACAGTTGCGCGTGAGCGTAACGAAATTGCTGCGCGAAGGTTTTTTCCTTTGCACGCCCATTGGCCATCAACCGTTTTTCGCGGCGTGGTCTTTGGTGCGGTTCAAAAACGGCCGACCTGCCGTTATACCGGGTAATCAAGCAATTTGACTGCAAAACAGGCTTAAAATGCGTAAAAATCAGCACTTTTTCCGATTGCAGCCAATGGTTTCCTGTGCTATAATTAACGCTGGTCTGGTTCGATAACTGGACCGGCGATTTTTTATCCCCGCCGCTGTTCGTGGAAGGGCCACGAGCAGTGTAAAGAAAAGTGGAGGGCAAACAGACAAATCAGAACCGGATTAACCCACCGGCGCTCGATTGCTGCACTACCCCCAAACTTCTTAATTAAAGGAGAGCATTTTATGCAGATCACTGATCCCATCGCGGATATGCTGACCCGTATCCGCAACGCCGGCAATGCTCGTCATGCCAGCGTGGATGTACCCGCATCCAAAATGAAGAAGGCTATTGCCCAGATCCTGCTTGACGAAGGCTACATCAAGTCCTTCGACGTTGTAGAGGGCAACACCCAGGGCATTATCCGTATCGCTCTGAAGTACGTTGACGGCCGTCAGAAGGCTATCACCGGCATCAAGCGTGTATCGAAGCCGGGCCTGCGTGTATACGCCGGCGCACAGGAGCTCCCGAAGGTACTCCGCGGCCTTGGTATTGCCATCGTTTCTACGTCGAGAGGCGTCATGACCGACAAGAAGGCTCGCGAGCTGAACGTCGGCGGCGAAGTTCTCGCATTCGTTTGGTAAGGGAGGTATAAACAATGTCTCGAATTGGTAGAATGCCGATTGCCATTCCGGCCGGCGTTGAAGTCAAGATTGACGGCAACGTTGTTACCGTAAAGGGCGCTAAGGCAACCCTTACCCGCGAATTCCATCCGAACATGAACATCGCGGTGGAGGGCAACGAAATCCTCGTCACTCGTCCGAACGACGACAAGCACAACCGTGCACTGCACGGCCTGACCCGCAGCCTGGTCCACAACATGGTCGTAGGCGTTACCGAAGGCTTCAAGAAGGAGCTGAGCGTACAGGGCGTAGGCTACCGTGTAGCAAAGCAGGGCAAGGATCTGGTTATGAACCTCGGTTACTCGCATCAGGTTACCATGAGCGAGGTCGAGGGCATCACGATCGACGTTCCGAATCCGAACACGATCGTCATCTCCGGTCCTGACAAGCAGAAGGTCGGCCAGTTTGCAGCGGAAGTCCGCGAGAAGCGTCCGCCGGAACCCTACAAGGGCAAGGGCATTCGCTACGCTGACGAGTTTGTCCGCCGCAAGGAAGGCAAGACCGGCGCTAAGAAGAAGTAAGGAAAGGAGAGGCGTAAGTAAATGGTTTCGAAGAAGGACTCCAACAAGGCGCGTCTGCAGCGCCACAAGCGCGTACGCGCTAAGATCAACGGTACGGCTGATCGTCCGCGTCTGGACGTATTCCGTTCCGCAAAGAACATCTATGCACAGGTCATCGACGATGTCGCCGGTGTTACCCTGGTATCCGCCTCGACTGCTGAGAAGGACTTCACCGAGTACGGCGGCAACAAGGAAGCAGCCAAGAAGATTGGCCAGCTCGTTGCTGAGCGCTGCAAGGCTAAGGGCATTGAGAACGTCGTATTCGATCGCGGCGGCTATGTGTACCACGGCCGCGTGAAGGAGCTCGCAGATGGCGCCCGCGAGGGCGGCCTGCAGTTTTAAGTCGGGGAGGAGGTAAAACATGGCTCAGTTTAACAGAAACGATAAGCGTGAGGACGAGTACTCCGAGACCGTCGTAGCGCTCAACCGTGTATCCAAGACCGTTAAGGGCGGCCGCGTGATGAAGTTCTCCGCGCTGGTTGTTGTAGGCGACGGCAAGGGTACCGTTGGCTTCGGCACCGGCAAGGCTGCCGAGGTTCCGGACGCAATCCGCAAGGGCATCGAGGACGCCAAGAAGAACCTCGTTAAGATTTCCATGAAGGGCACCACTATCCCGCACGAGATCATCGGCGAGTTCGGTGCAGGCCGTGTCCTGCTCAAGCCCGCTGCTCCCGGTACCGGCGTTATCGCCGGCGGTGCAGTCCGTGCAATCGTAGAGGCTGCCGGCATCAAGGATATCCGTACCAAGTGCCTGCGCTCCAACAACCCGCAGAACGTCGTTTCCGCAACGATGCAGGGTCTGAAGAGCATGCGCAGCGCTGCACAGGTTGCTGCTGTACGCGGCAAGGCTGTAGAAGAACTGTAAGAAAGGGGTAACTTATAATGGCTAACATGAAGATTACCCTGAAAAAGAGCCTGGTCGGCCGCTTGGAGAAGCACATTGCGACCGCTCATTCTTTGGGGCTTAAGAAGATTAACGACGTAACCGTTCAGCCGGACAACGCGCAGACCCGCGGCAAGCTCCAGCAGATCGGCTACCTGCTCGAAGTTGTAGAGGAGGCGTAACCCATGAAGCTGCATGAATTAACGCCCGCCGCAGGCGCAACCAAGCCGGCATACCGCAAGGGCCGTGGCGCCGGTTCCGGCAATGGCAAGACCGCAGGCCGCGGTCACAAGGGCCAGTGGGCCCGTTCCGGCGGCGGTGTCCGTCCGGGTTTTGAAGGCGGTCAGATGCCTCTGGCACGCCGTCTGCCGAAGCGTGGTTTCCACAACATTTTCGGCACCACTTACGCACCGGTCAATGTTTCCGCTCTTGAGAAGTTTGAAGACGGCGCTGAGGTAACTGCAGAGATCCTCTGCAATGCCGGCATCGTTAAGAATGCTCTCGACGGCATCAAGATCCTCGGTAACGGCGCGCTCACCAAGAAGCTGACTGTCAAGGCAGCAGCATTCTCTGCGTCCGCAAAGGAGAAGATCGAAGCCGCAGGCGGAAAGGCCGAGGTGATTTAAGGTGTTTCAAACCCTTAAAAACGCCTGGGCTATGCCCGAACTGCGCAAGAAGATCCTGTATACTCTGTTTATCATCCTGATCTTCCGCTTCGGTTCGTGCATTCCGGTTCCGTTCATCGACACCCAGCTGCTTGCTCAGTATTTTGAGCAGGCAAGCACCAACGGTTCGATGCTCGGTTATCTGGATATGTTCTCCGGCGGCGGTCTGTCGCGTGCGACGATCTTCGCCATGAGCATTACTCCGTATATCAATGCGTCCATTATCCTTCAGCTGCTGACCGTCGCCATCCCCGCTCTCGAGCGCATGGTAAAGGACGGCGGCGAGGAGGGCCGCAAGAAGATCGCAAGCTGGACCCGCTACGTCGGCGTTCTGCTCGGCCTGCTGCAGGGTCTGTCCTACTACGCTCTGCTGCGCAACCAGGGCTTCCTTTCTGACAAGGGCGTTCTGGCGGCCGTTACGATCATTATGACCTTCACCGCAGGCACCGCGCTGATTATGTGGATGGGTGAGCACATCACCCAGAAGGGTATCGGCAACGGCATCTCGATCATCCTGTTCGCAGGTATCGTATCCCGCGGTCCGTCGCTCATGCGCACGCTGGGCAACCTGTTCCAGACCGGCACGAGCGGCATCGTTTCCGCAATCCTGATGATCATTATCGGTATCTTCATCGTAGTGTTCATTGTATTCATGTCCAATGCAGAGCGCCGCATTCCGGTGCAGTACGCAAAGCGCGTTGTCGGCCGCAAGATGTACGGTGGTCAGTCCACCCATCTGCCGATCAAGGTCAACGCATCCGGCGTTATGCCGATCATCTTTGCGTCCTCCATCCTCGCGCTGCCGCAGACCGTTTCGATGTTCTGGCAGCCGGAGGCTGGTACGGTCGGTGCCCACATCCTCAATCTGTTCTCGCAGAGAAGTGTGGTCTACATCGTTCTGTACGCGCTGCTGATCCTCGCTTTCGCATATTTCTATGCATCCATCCAGTTTAACCCGATCGAGATCGCCAACAACCTGAAGAAGAACGGCGGCTTCATCCCGGGCTTCCGTCCCGGCAAGCCGACCAGCGACTTCATCACCAAGGCTCTTGGCAAGGTAACGTTCGTTGGTGCGCTGTTCCTCGCTGTTGTTGCTCTGCTGCCGCTGATCGTTGGCGCAGTAAACACCAGCCTGCGTAACGTAGCACTGGGCGGCACCTCGGTCATCATCGTAGTAGGCGTTGCGCTTGATACGGTGAAGCAGATGGAGGCACAGATGCTGATGCGTCACCATAAGGGATTCCTGGAATAATTCTGGAGGCTGTTTTCAAATGAATTTAATTCTGCTGGGCGCTCCGGGCGCCGGTAAGGGCACGCTCGCGTCCTACCTCATCGAGCAGATGGGTGTACCGAGCATTTCTACCGGTAACATTCTGCGCGAAGCGATCAAGAACAACACTCCTCTCGGCCAGTCCGCGAAGGAGTATATGGATGCCGGCCAGCTGGTACCCGATGAAGTGGTTATCGGTATGCTGAAAGAGCGCATCGCGAAGCGTGACTGCAAGAGCGGTTTCATTCTCGATGGTTTCCCGCGCACGATCCCGCAGGCGGAAGCGCTTGACGAGATCGCAAACATCGACTGTGCACTGTCCCTCGAGGTTGCAGACGAAGTCATCGAAAAGCGCATGACCGGCCGCCGTGTCTGCCTGCGCTGCGGTGCCACCTATCACGTTGAGGCAAATCCGCCGCGCGTGAAGGACATCTGCGACATCTGCGGCGACAAGCTGGTTATCCGCAGCGATGATCAGGCGGAGGTCGTTCGCCACCGTCTGGAAACCTATCATGTTCAGACCGAGCCGCTCAAGGGCTACTACGAGGCTCAGGGCAAGCTCAAGAGCATCGATGGCACGCAGGGCATCCACGCAACGGAAAAGTTCGCGGTAGAGGCGCTGGGTCTGTAATATGATTCATATCAAAACTGAGCAGGAGCTCGAAAAAATGCGTGTTGCCGGCCGCCTTACTGCCATTGCGCGTAAGGCGGCGGCAGACGCCGTTAAACCCGGTGTTACCACATGGGAGATCGACCGGATCGTCCGCAAGACGATCGAGGATGCCGGCGCAAAGCCCTCGTTCCTCGGTTACGGCGGATTCCCCGGAAGTGCCTGTGTGTCGCTCAACGATCAGGTCATCCACGGCATTCCCTCCAAGCACGCAGTTGTCAGGGAGGGCGACATCGTCAAGGTCGATGTGGGCGCCTATATCGGCGGCTTCCACGGCGACTGTGCCTGCACCGTTCCGTGCGGTGAGGTAAGCGACGAGGCCAAGAAGCTGATCGCTGTAACCCGTCAGAGCTTCTTTGAAGGTATCAAATTTGCCCGCGAGGGCTACCGCGTGTCCGACATCGGCGCAGCCGTTCAGGCTTACGTCGAGGCCAATGGCTTCTCGGTCGTGCGTGACTACGTCGGCCACGGCGTAGGCGCTGCACTGCATGAGAGCCCGGAGGTGCCGAACTACGGCAAACCCGGTCACGGCATCCGTCTGCAGCGCGGTATGGTCATTGCGGTCGAGCCGATGGTCAATGTGGGTGTTTACACGGTCAAGGTCCTGCCGGACGGCTGGACTGTCAAGACCCGGGACGGCAAACTGTCCGCCCACTATGAAAACACCATCGCTATCACGGATGGAGAGCCGGAGATCCTTACGAGCATCGACGGCGAAGTGCTGTAATGGCAGAGATCCGTACTGCCGACATTGTGCTGTCGCTGACCGGAAGGGACAGAGGACAGCTGATGCTGGTCGTCGCAGAAGAGGGGGATTTTCTTCTGCTGGCGAACGGACGGGCGCGGCGGGCCGAAAACCCGAAGCGCAAGCGCCGCAAGCACGTCAGCCTGCAAGGGCCGTGCGACGAGCGCACCCGGCTGAAGCTCTCGGGTGAAAGCCGGCTGACAAACAGCGAGATCCGCAAGGCGCTCGCCCTCTGGACAGGGGACGAGAACGCAAATTGACCGAGGAGGATAAACCACAATGGCAAAAGATGATGTTATCGAGCTGGAGGGTACCGTCGTAGAGGCGCTGCCCAACGCAATGTTTCAGGTAGAGCTTCCCAACGGCCATAAGATTCTGGCGCATATCTCGGGTAAGCTCCGCATGAACTTTATCCGCATTCTTCCCGGCGACAAGGTCACCGTTCAGATGTCGCCCTACGACCTGACCCGCGGTCGTATCACTTGGCGTTCCAAGTAAGGTAAAAAAGCGGGCGGAGGTACGCAAGTGACCTGCGCGCCAGTGGTCGCCGGACAAGTCCGGTGTCCCATCCCACCAAAAGAGGAGCCGGTTAAGGTTCCGCAAAATCTTGATGGAGGTAAAATAACATGAAGGTAAGACCGTCTGTAAAGCCGATCTGCGAGAAGTGCAAGATCATTCGCCGCAAGGGCAAGGTTATGGTTATCTGCCAGAACCCGAAGCACAAGCAGAAGCAGGGCTAAGAAGCGCCTGTGGCGCTTTATAGGGACTTTCAAAAAGTCCCTATATACGAAAATCAGTTCCAGTAGAAACTGATTTTCGATACCGAAATGACGCCGCCCAGGGCGGCTGAGTCGAGGAATAAAAAGCACGGGCAAAGCTCGTACTTTTTATGAAACCGGCTTGCCGGTTTCTATATTAAATGCGCGCCCAGGGGCGCGGATCATGGTTTACGCGAACACGACAAGCACGCGCGGCGAGCGCGACGCTGCAGGGGCGGAGGCGGTCCCTATACTGTGTTTGCAAACACGCCTCAGTGTGTAACTATGGAGGTTATAATAGTATGGCACGTATTGCCGGTGTTGACCTTCCCCGCGAGAAGCGCGTGGAGATCGGCCTGACCTACGTCTTCGGCATTGGCCGCAAGACGTCCAACGAAATCCTTGCTAAGACCGGTATCAATCCGGATACCCGCGTCAAGGACCTGACCGAAGAAGAGGCTGCTAAGCTGCGTGAAGTCATCGAGCGCGACTACAACGTCGAGGGTGACCTGCGCCGTGAGATCGGCCTGAACATCAAGCGTCTGGTCGAGATCGGCTGCTATCGCGGCCTGCGTCATCGCCGCGGCCTGCCGGTTCGCGGTCAGCGCACCAAGACCAATGCACGCACCCGCAAGGGCCCGAAGAAGACCATTGCGAACAAGAAGAAGTAAGGAGGGGAACGTATAAATGGCTAAGGTACAGAAGAAGGGCGCAGCGACCCGTACTCGTCGCCGCGAGCGCAAGAATATCGAGAAGGGCGCGGCTCACATCCGTTCCTCTTTCAACAACACGATCGTTACGATTACCGACCTGAACGGCAACGCTATTTCCTGGGCTTCCTCCGGCGAGATGGGCTTCCGTGGTTCTCGTAAGTCCACTCCGTTCGCAGCTCAGACCGCGGCTGAGACCGCTGCCGCTGCTGCTATGGAGCACGGCCTGAAGACCGTAGAAGTATATGTTAAGGGCCCGGGTTCCGGCCGTGAGGCTGCTATCCGTGCACTGCAGGCCGCTGGCCTCGAGGTTACCATGATCAAGGACGTAACCCCGATCCCGCACAACGGCTGCCGCCCGCCGAAGCGTCGTCGCGTATAATAGAAGGAGGAAACCAATAAATGGCTAAGAATACCCAGCCCGTTCTCAAGCGTTGCAAGACGCTTGGTCTTTCCCCGGCGGTACTTGGTTACTCCAAGTCTACCAAGCGCCAGCCCAAGCAGACTCGCCGCAAGCAGTCTGAGTACGGCATGCAGCTCAACGAGAAGCAGAAGGTAAAGTTTATCTACGGCGTTCTCGAGAAGCAGTTCCATCACTACTACGAGAAGGCTGAGCGCAAGCAGGGCATCACCGGTGAGATCCTGCTCCAGGAGCTCGAGCGCCGTCTCGACAACGTAGTTTTCCGCATGGGCTTTGCAAACACCCGCCGCGAAGCTCGTCAGCTCGTTAACCACGGCCACTTCACCGTAAACGGCAAGCGCGTCAACATCCCGTCCTTCCAGGTTAAGCCGGGCGACGTAGTTGCAGTCTGCGAGAAGTCCCGCACCACCACCAAGTTCAAGTCTCTGCTCGAGGAAAACGGCAAGAAGGCTTGCCCGAAGTGGATCGAGAAGGCTAACGATGCTTTCGAGGGCAAGGTTGTAGCAATGCCGGCACGCGACGACATCGACTACGAAGTTGCTGAGCACCTCATCGTCGAGCTGTACTCGAAATAATAGACCCTCGCTTTTGGAACGGGCGTGGCGTCTGCTGCGTCTGTTCCGCTTAGAGTTTCCAACCAACGTGAAGGAGGGTACCACATGATCGAAATCGAAAAACCGCGTATTGACTGTGAGCAGCTCGCCGAGGACGGCTCCTACGGCAAGTTCGTCGTAGAGCCGCTGGAGCGCGGATATGGCACCACGCTGGGCAACTCCCTGCGCCGCATTCTGCTGTCCTCTCTGCCGGGTACGGCAGCGTCCAGCATCAAGATTGCAGGCGTGCAGCACGAGTTCTCCACCATCCCGGGCGTTAAGGAAGACGTCACCGAGATCGTGCTGAACGTCAAGGGCATCATTGCCAAGCTGCACTGCGACGGCCCCAAGACGGTCTACATCGAGGCTGCCGGCGAGGGCGAGGTCAAGGCCGGTGACATCCACGCGGACGGTGAGGTCGAGATCCTGAATCCTGACCTGCACATCGCTACCCTGATGAGCGATGCTCGCCTGTCCATGGAGATTACGATGACTTCCGGCCGCGGCTATGTTCCGGCCGAGAAGAACAAGCAGCATCAGACCTCCATCGGCGTCATTCCGGTGGATTCGATCTACACGCCGGTCTACAAGGTCAACTACACGGTTGAAAACACCCGTGTCCGCGATCTGACCGACTATGATAAGCTGACGCTCGAGATCTGGACCGACGGAACCATCACCGCCCGCGACGCTGTATCGCTCGGCGCAAAGGTTCTCCGCGACCACCTCGATCTGTTCGTAGACCTGTCCGAGGAGATCGGCTCCAAGTCCACCGTTGTTGAAAAGGCTGAAGCGCAGCACGATAAGGTGCTTGAAATGACCATTGAGGAGCTCGACTTCTCCGTGCGTTCGTTCAACTGCCTCAAGCGCGCGGGCATCAACACGGTCGAGGATCTCATCAACACCTCCGAGGAGGATATGATGAAGGTTCGTAACCTGGGCCGCAAGTCCCTGGAAGAGGTTATCGGCAAGCTGGAGGCTATGGGCCTGCATCTCGCCAAGTCGGAGGAGTAATCTGTGTCTTTCCGCCCACAGCTTCGTCAGAAGCACGTTTGCGTACCTTTGTACGCGGCGCGCGCTTCTTCCTCGCTGTGAACGAAAATACTCGATTGCCTGAAGATGTATTTACTTGAACTGTTGCGGCGGTACGATTACCGCGCCGCCGCTTTACTTTAATTTGGAGGTAAACTCACATGGCTAACAATCGCAAGCTCGGCCGTGCTACGGATCACCGTATGGCTATGCTGCGTGCGCTGGTAACCTACCTGCTGGAGAACGGCAAGGTTGAGACCACGCTCGCTCGTGCCAAGGAAGTAGGCCCGCTGACCGAGAAGATGATCACCCTGGGCAAGAAGAACACCCTGGCATCCCGCCGTCAGGCTATGGCTTTCGTAACCAAGGAAGCTGTTGTTGCTAAGCTGTTCTCTGAGATCGCTCCGGAGTACGCTAACCGCAACGGTGGCTACACCCGCATCATCAAGACCGGCCCGCGTCGTGGCGACGCAGCTGAAATGGCGATCATCGAGCTGGTTAAGTAATTAACGACTCGACCTGAGCAAAATCGGGAAAAAATGATCTAAAAAGGTTATCCAGTAGCGTGCTTATTGGATAACCTTTTTTCTTTTTGCCTCTTTGACGGCCGCCTTGTAACCGATGCAAATATATGATACGATATAAGTGACAAAAGGCGACTTTGCATTCTGCCGAACTGAAAAGGAGGGCCGCAGATGTTTGATATGTTAAGTATCATCGTTCCGATCATGTTCATTGTTGTATTTGGCATCATCATTGTTACTGTCATACAGGGGATAAGCACATGGCATAAGAACAACAACTCTCCCAGATTGACCGTGCCGGCTGTGATCGTCGCGAAACGCGAAAGCATCACACAGAACCAGCATCCCAATGCAGGTGATGTAAGCGGAGCGCACGGCTTTCACATAACGACGAGCACTACCTATTATGTAACGTTTCAGGTTGAAAGCGGGGATAGGATGGAGTTTCCTGTTTCGGGCTCGGAATACGGAATGCTGGCGGAAGGCGATACCGGAAAACTGATGTTCCAAGGAACCCGGTACCTGTCGTTTGAGCGATAGATTTTCGCGCAAAAAAAGAGGTGCTTGGCACTGAGAAAGGCAAGAAGCAGTTCCGCAACTATGTAAAGAACTATAAAAAGTTGAAGCCGGAATATTTTTTCCCGCATAAACAGAAAGAGCTTATCTTGAGCAAATGCTCAGGATAAGCTCTTTTTCAGGCTTCGGACGAGATTTCATCCGGACGATATTCAGCAATGTCGGCCAGCTCGCAATTCAGGATACGGCAGAGCATATTGAGCGTGTAAGTGCTCACGTTGCCGTTTTTACGCAGACGGTCGAGCTGGCCGGTGCTGAACTTATACTCCTTGATAAGACGATATTGTGAGATATTTCGTTGTTTCATGGTTTCCCATAACTTGTCAAATACGATCATGCTTTATTTCCTCCTGTTTAAGTCTACGTTACGGAAGTATAAACAGATTGACAATAGCCCGTAATCGGGCTATAATGGAAAAATCACAGCGGAGCAGTCTGCTGCATTTGAGAGAGTATCAGGTTGCATCGGGAGGGCGGATGGCTATGCGTTTTTTTCTGCGTGGCGGCGGGAGCATCGCGGTACTGCTGCTGGTCATCGTATTGCTGCCGCTTGGTGCGGGCTGTACGGGTTCTGCGGTTATTTTGTCATGGTTTGCGGCACATATGCATACCGTAGTGTTGGTTTACGGAGGTCTGGCGTTCTGCATGGGACTGGGCTGCTATCGATCGTGCGGCATTGCCAGCCGACTGACAGGCGCGGCAGCCAGTGCATTGGTATTTCTGCCGATGGAGGCGGAAGCCGTGCTGCGGCTGCTGCCGTATGCGCTGCGCCGCAGCTTTGCTTCCACGGAGCTGCTGATTGCGGTGCTGCTGTTGTTCCTCGTCACCTGTTTTATACAAATGCTGGGACTGAGCTTCGCGAACTGCTGCTGGCATCTGGCTATCGCGGTCATTTTCTGCGTGGTCGCGGGAGTGCTCATGCGGTGCTTGCTGACAACGGCGGATGCCGCCACGTTGTGCGGAATATATGGATTGGGATAAAAAATATTGCGAAACCGAAAATATTGTGCTATCCTGAACTTACAGTAAAAGGTTTTCGGCATAGAAAGGCAAGGTGGAGATTATGTACCTGAAATCGACCATATTCACCATTATCGCGTGGTTTATTGGGCTGATACTGGATGCCAATATCCCGTTTGGCGACCCGATGGGCTTCCTCAGTCTGCGTATCCTGTTTCCCATCCTCGCGATGGGCTTATGCATCCTGCATGAGGTGATGAACGGCAGCGGCAAACGCTGATTTTTATATTTCTCGAAAATATGCAGTCTGCACGCCTAATTTTGTGCATTTTCACGGTAAAAACGGATTTTTTTATCGCAAAAATGCTTGCAATGCAGCGCAAGCCGTGCTATACTATCAATGTAAGATGATAAGTAACCGTAAGGAGTGGCCAAGTGCCACTCCTTACGCTTTGCTTAGAGAAAATTTTCAGTTAGGAGGGACGGCTGTGCAGGCAAAGCAGATCGTCGCCCGCGTGGAGGAACTGGTAAAGCCGCTGTGTGTTGAGGCTGGCGTTTCCCTGTGGGACGTAGAGTTTGAAAAAGAGGGCGGACAGTATATGCTGACCGTTACCGTGGATCGCCCGGAGGGCGTGAGCATCGATCAGTGCGAGCAGGTTTCGCGCGCGCTCGACCCGATGCTGGACGAAAAGGAATTTGACGATATGCCGTCCTATACGCTGTGCGTTTCCTCGGCGGGTATGTCGCGCCGCCTCAAGCGCCCGGAGCATTTCGAGGCGTTCATGGGCCGCACGGTCGAGATCGGCTTCTACAAGCCGATGAACGGCATGAAGCAGATCGAGGGCACGCTGGCCGGCTACGACAACGGCGCCGTAACGCTCGAGGTCGGCGGAGAGCAGACCGTGTATGAGCCGAAAGACATTGCCGCGGTTCGACTGGCAGTAGAGATATAAGAAGGAGCTGAATTGGAAAAATGATTAACTCTGAGTTTTTTAATGCATTGGAGCAGCTGGAAAAAGAAAAAGGCATTCCGGTAGATTATATGCTCGAGCGTGTAGAGCAGGCGCTGCTCAACGCCTACAAGCGCTACACCGACAAGCGCGACAACGAGAGCATGGACAATGTTTTCGTTGATCTCGACCGCGAGGAGAAGTCCATCCGTATGTTCGTACGCAAGGTCGTTGTGGCACAGGATGAGCTGTACAGCATGGACCAGCTGAGCGTGGATGAGGCCGCCGCCTACAAGGACAATCCGAAGATCGGCGACATCATCGACATCGACATCCCGACAAAGAAGCTGAGCCGCATCGCAGCGCAGACCGCCAAGCAGGTCATCGTGCAGGGCATCCGCGAGGCCGAGCGCGGCATGGTCATCTCCGAGTTCGAGAGCAAGGAACATGAGATCCTGAACGGCGTGGTTGCCCGCATCGACCCGCGCTCCGGCACCGCTTATCTGGATGTTGTTTCCGGCGGCGAGAAGAGCGAGGCCGTTCTGGCTGCCTCTGAGCAGGTGCGCGGCGAGGTCCTGACCGAGGGTCAGCGCCTCAAGGTCTACCTGATCGAAGTCCGCCGCGGCACCCGCGGCCCGCAGGTCGTTGTTTCCCGCACCCACCCGGGTCTGGTAAAGCGCCTGTTCGAGCTGGAGGTGCCGGAAATTCACTCCGGCATCGTCGAGGTCAAGTCCATTGCGCGTGAGGCAGGCAACCGCACCAAGATCGCTGTTGTTTCTCATGACGAGAACGTTGACCCGATCGGCGCTTGTGTCGGCACCCGCGGTGCGCGTGTTGCCAACATCACCGGCGAGCTGAACGGCGAGAAGATCGACATCATCAAGTGGAACGAGGATATGGCACAGTTCGTTTCCGCAGCACTCGCTCCGGCGGACGTTATCAATGCCACCATGCAGGCGGATAACAAGTCCTGCCGCGTGATCGTTCCGGACGATCAGCTGTCCCTCGCCATCGGCAAGGAAGGCCAGAACGCCCGCCTCGCTGCCAAGCTGACCGGCTGCAAGATCGACATTGCACCGGAGTCGCAGGGCGAATAAGCAAGCGGAGGTGCGGCAGAATATGGTACAGAAGAAAATCCCCATGCGGCAGTGCCTCGGCTGCCGTGAAATGTTCCCGAAGCGGGAGCTGATCCGCGTGGTGCGTTCGCCCGAGGGCGAGCTTTCGCTGGATTTCAAGGGCAAGGCACCGGGCCGCGGCGCGTATCTGTGCGGCAAGCCGGAATGCCTGAAAAAAGCCCGCAAGAGCCGCGCGATCGAGCGTGCGCTCAGTGTAGAAGTGCCCGATGCGGTTTACGAGCAGCTCGAGCAGCAGATGAAACAGGAGGGCGCAAATGGCAACTGATCCGGTACTGAGAATGCTCGGACTGGCGCGCCGCGCGGGCAAGCTGGCCTTCGGCGACGAGCTGGTGCGCGAGGCGTGCTTCGACCACAAGACCCGCTGTGTGTTCATCGCGGGCGATGCAGGCGCGAACGCCGCAAAGAAAGCCGCGTTCTACGCCGATAAGGCGAATGTTCCCTGCGTAACGCTGCCGCACGGCAAGTTGGAACTCGGCAGCGCGATCGGCAAGGCAGGCTGCGCGATGTGCGCGGTCGCGGACATCGGCATGGCGGCAGCTGCCGTCAGCAAGCTGGCCGAGCAGGACTCCGCCTATACGGAGATCGCACAGCAGCTTGCGGAGAAGAATGCGAAGATCCAGTCGCGCAAGGGCATCAAGAAGCAGAAGGATAAGGCGGAAAAGACCGAAGAAGCGCCGGTCAAGGCCGAAAAAACGGCCGAGGAGAAGCCGAAGCGCACCTATCGTAAGCCGTCCGGCGACCGTCCGTTCCGCAAGAACGACGGCGAGAAGCGCCCGTTCCGCAAGGACGGCGAATACCGCCCGTATCGCAAGAACGACGGCGAGAAGCGCCCGTTCCGCAAGGACGGCGAATACCGTCCGTATCGCAAGGATGACGGCGAGAAGCGCCCGTTCCGCAAGGACGGCGAGTACCGTCCGTTCCGCAAGGATGACGGCGAGAAGCGCCCGTTCCGTAAGGATGGCGAATACCGTCCGTATCGCAAGAACGACGGCGAGAAGCGCCCGTTCCACAAGGACGGCGAATACCGCCCGTATCGCAAGAACGACGGCGAGAAGCGCCCGTTCCGTAAAGACGGCGACCGTCCGTTCCGTAAAAGCAGCACAGGCAAGCCGAGCTTCAACAGCGGCAAGCGCAGCTTCCGCAATAAAACGTAATTTCCCGCGCCGCAGCGCGCCTTTCAATAGCAAAGCATAGCTTTGCATCAAATGTGCGAGCTTTGCCCGTGCATTTGATACCAGTAAGCAATTTTGTGTGCCGCGTAAGCGACGCGCAAAATTGCGCTCAGGCTTTGTCCGCGTTCGCAGAACGCGGCACAGCCTGCTCTCGATTGAAACCGTGGTTTCAATCGAAGTCAAAAGGAGGTTTTTGCCCATGGCATTAGACAATAAATACCGGGTACACGAGGTCGCCAAGGACTTCGGCGTATCCACCAAGGAGATCACCGAGATTCTGACAAAGTATCGCAGCGCACCGAAAAACCATATGCAGGTGCTCGACGATACCGACCTGTCGGTCATTTTCGAGTATCTCACCCAGCATAATCAGGTAAACGACATCGAAGGTATGCTGAACGCACAGGGCGCATCCCGCAAGCAGGAGCAGCCCAAGGCGGAAACCAAGCAGCAGACCGAGTCCAAGAGAGAGGAGCCTATCGTGCAGCAGCAGCCGACTCAGAGCAAGGTCAAGCAGGTACACCGTATCGATACCCGCGGTACCGGCGACGTAAATCTCGCCAAGTATGACGATCATGTAGATAAGCTGGTAGACGCAAAGGCCGAGCGCATGGAGTCCAAGGGCGCCAAGAAGCAGAAGCTGACCAAGAAGTCCGACCAGCGCTCCAAGCCGTTCGGCAATAAGCGCCGTCAGGAGGAGCAGGAGAAGATGAAGCGCCTCCAGCGCCAGCAGCAGATGGCAGCGCTCAAGAAGATCCCGGTAAAGGTTATGATCCCGGATGAGATCTCCGTCGGCGAGCTCGCTTCCCGCATGAAGCGCACCGCAGCGGACGTTATCAAGGGCCTCATCAAGCTGGGCGTTATGGCTTCTATCTCTGAGGTCATCGATTACGATACCGCAGCCATCGTTGCCGAGGAAATGGGCTGCAAGGTCGAAAAGGAAGTTCATGTTACCATCGAGGAGCAGCTGTTCGACGAGCACGAGGACAAGGAAGAGGAGCTCCAGCCGCGTGATCCGGTCGTTGTTGTCATGGGTCACGTTGACCACGGCAAGACTTCTCTGCTCGATGCTATCCGTAAGACCAAGGTCATCGAGGGTGAGGCCGGCGGCATCACCCAGCACATCGGCGCGTACCGCGTTGAGATCAGCGGCAAGCCGATCACGTTCCTCGATACCCCGGGCCACGCTGCATTTACTTCCATGCGTGCCCGCGGCGCTCAGGTAACCGATATTGCCATTCTGGTCGTTGCAGCCGACGACGGCATCATGCCGCAGACTGTCGAGGCCATCAACCACGCCAAGGCTGCAAACGTGCCGATCATCGTTGCTGTCAACAAGATCGACAAGCAGGGTGCAAACCCGGATCGCGTGCTCCAGCAGCTCACTGAGTACGAGCTGGTACCGGAGGAATGGGGCGGCCAGACCATCGTCTGCAACATTTCCGCGAAGTACGGTCAGGGCATCGACAATCTGCTCGAAATGGTCCTGCTGACCGCCGAAATGGCCGACCTCAAGGCAAACCCGAACCGCAAGGCGCACGGTACTGTCATCGAGGCCAAGCTGGATAAGGGCCGCGGCCCGGTTGCAACGCTGCTGGTACAGAACGGCACGCTGCACGCCGGTGATACGGTTATCGCAGGTACTTCTGTCGGCCGTGTCCGCGCGATGACCAACGACGACGGCAGGAAGATCGAGTCCGCAGGCCCGTCTGTTCCGGTCGAGATCATCGGTCTGGCCGAGGTTCCGGGCGCCGGTGACATCTTCGACGCAGTAGACGACGAGAAGATGGCCCGCGAGCTGGTCGAGCAGCGCAAGGACAAGGAAAAGGAAGAGCGCAACAAGCTGTTCCACAAGGTAACGCTCGACAACCTGTTCGATTCCATCCAGCAGGGCGAGATGAAGGAGCTCAACATCATCGTCAAGGCCGATGTGCAGGGCTCTGTCGAGGCTGTTCGTTCCTCTCTCGAGAAGCTGTCCAACGACGAGGTTCGCGTGCGCGTTATCCACGGTGCTGTCGGCGCTATCAACGAGTCCGATGTTATGCTGGCTGCCGCTTCCGGCGCGATCATCGTCGGCTTTAACGTTCGCCCGGACCGCACCGCAACCGATTCTGCTGCACAGCAGGGCGTTGATATGCGTATGTACCGCGTCATTTACGATGCCATCGAGGAGATGGAGCAGGCCATGAAGGGTATGCTCGAGCCGAAGTTCAAGGAAGTCGTTCTCGGCCACGCAGAGGTTCGTCAGGTATTCCGCATCACCGGCGCGGGCGCGGTTGCAGGCTGCTATGTTCAGGACGGCAAGATTCAGCGCAACGCAGAGGTTCGCGTTGTCCGTGACGGCATCGTATTCCACGAGGGTCATCTGAACACCCTGAAGCGCTTCAAGGATGATGTCAAGGAGGTTGCCACCTCTTACGAGTGCGGCATGAGCATTGAGAATTACAATGACATCAAGGAAGGCGACATCATCGAGTGCTTCGTGATGGAAGAAGTGAAGCAGTAAAACTGCTTTTCTAAGGGGGACTCCGGGAAACAGACTGGAAAAACAGCCACCGGCTGTTTTTCCACCGCTTGCTCGAAAATCGCAAGCGGCCGTCTGAAACTCACGCGCGCAAACGCTTCGCGTTTATTTTAAGGCGCGTGTTCGCTCCCTTAGATACCGAAAAAGTTCCCGAGGAAACTTTTTTCGATACCCCCTCTCGTCCGCACGGCGGACGAGGCCGCGCCGCCGCGGCGCGGGCAGTGGTATAAAAGTCCGGCGGAGCTGGACTTTTATGGGGAATGGAATCACGCACTGCGGTGCGTGTGAAAATGCGCGATAGCGCATTTTCCTATACGACCGGAGGGAATGTGCAGAGTGGAAATAGAGAATCATTCTCCATTTTCCATTCTCAATTCTCCATTATTTAACCAATCCTCACGAAGGAGGTTTGATTTGTAAAATGTCTACTCGAATTGATCGTATTTCCGAAGAAGTGATGAAGGCATTGGCAGAGGCAATGCGTTCGGTCAAGGACCCGCGCGTGCAGGAGGCTATGGTTTCTGTGATGCACTGCGATGTGACGAATGATCTGCGCTATGCCAAGTGCTATATCTCCGTGCTCGGCACCGAGCAGCAGGCCAAGGACGTTATGAAAGGTCTGAAATCGGCGGCGGGCTGGCTGCGCCGCGAGGTCGGCCGCAAGGTACAGCTCCGCTACGCGCCCGAGCTGGTGTTTGAGCTCGACCAGTCCATCACCCGCGGCGCGCATATCTCCGAGGTGCTGCACGAGCTGAAAAGCGAGGGCAAGCTGGGAGAGGAGGATGCAGAATGATCGTTGACGTCGCTGGCGCGGCTGCTGCGCTTCAGGCAGCGGACGACATTCTCATCCTGACCCACCGCCGCCCGGACGGCGATACCGCAGGCTGTGCAGGCGCGCTGTGCCGTGGTTTGCAGCAGATCGGCAAGCGGGCGTATATCCTCGAAAATCCGGAGATCACCAAGCGCTACGCGCCGCTCATCGTGCCGTATTATCCGCCGGAGGACTTCGTTCCCGCGTATGTGGTTTCGACCGACATCGCCGAGGAGAAGCTGTTCCCGGACACGGCCGAGCCGTACAAGGGCAAGGTCGATCTTGTCATCGACCACCACGGCTCGAACGATGGCTTCGGCAAAAGGAACCTCATCCGGCCGGATGCAGGCGGCTGTGCCGAGGTACTGTATGATATTCTGAGCGCGCTCGGCGTCAAGCTCACGACCGACATTGCGGAGTGCATCTATATCGGCGTTTCGACCGATACGGGCTGCTTTAAGTTCTCCAACACGACCGCACATTCCCATGCGGTAGCGGCGGCGTGCCTGACCGCCGGCATCGACGGCGGCGAGATCAACCGCGTGCTGTTCGAAACCAAGTCGCGCCCGCGCTTTGAGATGGACCGCATCGTGTTCGACACGATGGAGTTCCACGAGGACGGTGCGATCGCCGTTGCAGTGCTCTGGCGCAGGGATATTGACCGTGTCGGCGCGGATATGGACGATCTGGACTCCATCGCCTCGCTCACGCGCCAGATTGAGGGCGTGCAGATCGGCATCACGCTGACCGAGAAGCCGGACGGCACGGTGCGCGTTTCCGTCCGCACCACCAAGGAGATGGATGCTTCGGCGATCTGCAAAAAGGTCGGCGGCGGCGGCCATGTCCGCGCGGCAGGCGCGAGCTTCACCTGCGGCATGGAGGAAGCCAAGGCGGCCATGCTCAAGGCGGCAGAGGAGCAGTTCCATGCAGCAAAGTGACCTGAACGGCATCCTGCTGATGAACAAGCCGCAGGGCTTCACCTCGCACGATGTGGTAGCCAAGCTGCGCGGCATCCTGCACACGCGAAAGATCGGCCACGGCGGCACGCTCGACCCGATGGCGACCGGCGTTCTGCCGGTGTTTGTCGGCGGCGCGACCAAGGCGGCGGATTTTGCTGCGGCACAGGATAAGGAATACGTTGCCGGGTTCACGCTCGGCTACTGCACGGATACGCAGGATGTCACCGGCGAAATGCTTCAGACCAGCGAACGCTATGCCGCAGAATACACGGTAAAGCGGGCACTGAGCCGCTTTGTCGGCCCGCAGCAGCAGGTGCCGCCCATGTATTCGGCGGTAAAGGTGAACGGCCAGAAGTTGTACGACCTCGCCCGCAAGGGCAGGGAGGTGGAGCGGCCCGCCCGTGACATCATCGTACACGAAATGACCCTGCTGGACTTCGACGAGAATGCCCAGAAAGGCACGCTGCGGTGCGTTGTCAGCAAGGGCACCTATGTCCGCACGCTGGTGAACGACCTCGGTGAAAAGCTGGGCACGCTGGCCGTGCTGCACAGTCTGGAGCGCACCCGTTCGGGCGCATACGAGCTGTCACAGTGCCATACGTTCGAGCAGTGCGAACAGGCCATGGCGGACGGCACCATGCAGCAGCTCCTGCTGCCGACGGACAGCCTGTTCACGGACAAGCCTGCCGTGTCCCTCACAGATGAGGGCGCAGAGCGCATCGCGAGAGGCGCAGTCGTGTTCCCGCGCCAGACAGACGGCCTGCCGGAAACCGCAGATACCATCTGCCGCGTGTATCATCAGGGCAGATTCCTCATGCTCGGGCAGGTAAGAACGCTGGATAAAGGCGGTTTGGGTCTGTTTGTATACAAAAACTTCCGGTAAGTTTTTGTATACAAACAGAAATGGAGAATTGAAAATGGAAAATGGATAATGAAGGAATCGCGCCTTGCGCGATGATTTAATAAGCGCGAAGCGCCACATTCATTCTCAATTCTCAATTTTCAATTATCAATTTTGAGGGGGATTCCCTTATGATAGAAGTTACAAAGCCGCGCGCCATCGCGCTGGGCTACTTTGACGGCGTGCATCTGGGCCATCGGGCGCTCATGCAGCGCGCAGTCGAGCGGGCCAGGCAAATCGGCGGCACGAGCGCGGTTTTCACGTTTGATGTGCACCCGGATTCGGTCGTACTGGGCCGTCAGGTGCCGCTGCTGACCGCAAATGCCTATCGCCGGGAGGAGATCAAGCAGCTCGGCGGTGTGGATGAGGTGATTTTCGGCCATTTCGACCACGAGATGCAGCACATGGACTGGCGCGATTTTATCCACAAGCTGTTGATAGGAAGATTCAACGCGGGCTGGATCATCTCCGGCCGCAACAACCGGTTCGGCTACAAGGGTCAGGGCAACGCCGAGGGCATGGCGCTCGAGTGCGAAAAGGCGGGCATCGGCTATGACTGCATTGAGGATGTGAAGATGGACGGCATTGTGGTGTCCTCCACCTATATTCGCCAGCTCATTTCGCAGGGCGATATGGAGGGCGCGGCCAAATTTCTCGGCCATCCGTACACGGTGACGGGCATTGTCGAGCACGGCCGGCGTGTCGGCACGAGCGTTCTGCAGGTGCCGACGGTCAATCTGCGCCTGCCGACCGAGATGGCGCTGCCGCCGTACGGCGTGTACGCCACCCGCGTGCTGGTGGACGGGCAGAGCTATATCGCGGCGACCAACATCGGTGTCAAGCCGACGTTTGTGGACGGCGGTGCGCCGACCATTGAGCCGCATCTGCTCGACTTCGCGGGCGACCTGTACGGCAAGATGATCCATGTCGAGCTGCACAAGTTCCTGCGGCCGGAAATGCAGTTTGAATCGGTGGAGGCGCTCAAGGCGGCCATCGAGGAGAACGTGCGGCAGACCAGAGAGTTTTTCGCAAAATAAACAACAGGCGGCATCGCTGGAGAAGCGGTGCCGCCTGTTATTATGTTGAGAAGCCGTTCTCCGGGGCACACGAGGCGCGTGAGCGCAACGCCGTAACTGGGCGGCAGCCCTTTTCTCGGCACTCTTTACATGGTGAACACGAGTTGCGAAGCAATACGCCGTTTCCGGGCTGGGGATTTCGCCGCCTGCGGGCGGCGGGAACGGGCCGCACGCGCGGCGGGCGCAAAAAAGGGGGTAGACACCTACGGTTTCTACCCCTCTTTTGAATCTCCCCGTTTCCCTCGGCAACCTCGCGAACGGGCCTTACGGCCCTACTTCGTAGGTAACTCGCATAAAGGAACGGGTATCGGCTTCCGTTTTTCGCGCTGTCGCGGCGTTATCGCGGCAGATTGCACTGGTTTTGCGTAAATTGGGTGTCGCAGAGCTCTAACGGCTTGAGCGCAGCTGTGAAAGGAATGGTCGGCGTTAAGCCGAGCCTATCAGGCGGTAACGGTACTGCCGTTCCTTATTTCGGTCCCACCTCTAAGTAGGAACGCTTGCGTTCCGTCGCTCCGAGGTATCCCAAAAGGGAAAAGGGGAGCTTCCTAAGAGGGTGGAAAACCGTAGGTTGTCTACCCTCTTAGGCCCCGCGCGGGAGCGCCGTTCTCCCGCCGTCCGCAGACGGCGAAACTCCCCAGCCCGGAAAGGGCGTATTGCTTCGCAACTCGGTTGCACCGGAAAACGGCTGCCGAGGAAAGGACTGAAGCCCGGCAACGGCGTATTGCTAACGCAACTCGGTTGCACCGGAAAACGGATGCCGAGGAAAAGACTGTCGCCCGGCAACGGCGTATTGCTAACGCAACTCGTCTGCACCGGAGAACGGCAGCCGAGGAAAGGACTGCGCCGGTGCTGTGTGAATCAGCAAAAAAGGACGGAAAAAAGCCGCCTGATAAATCAGACGGCCATTTTCCCTCAAAGAGCAGGTAAAGAGTAAAGAAAGAAAAAAGAAAAAGAGAGCTGAGTAAAAATTAGAACCAGCGGGAGCGCTTGTGCTCACGGTCAGAGCCTGCGAAAATCGCGTCTACGCGATATGCGTTCGACAGCATACCACCGAGCATTTCAAAATAACCGGGATACTTTTTCATTAGGATAACCTCCGTTTCCTGGTTGAATGTCTTTGTTGGTGTTCCCTTGGAACAAGTATTATTATAGTCGATTTCCCCAAAAACGCAATTGATTTTTTGTTCAACGTTACAGAAGTTTTGCAAAAGTTTTTGTGCATTAAATACAAATCAAGAGTATGTAAATTGTAGGGAAAGCTAAAACGAGGAAATTTCCACCCGAAATCAGAGAAAAGCAGCGGCGGCGGGAACGTTTTGCGGCCCTCAAACGTGTTGTTGGCAGAAAGGAGGAGAGAGCAGTGCAGACAAAACTTCGCTCGGATGCTTTTTTACAGCAGGCGATGGACACCTGCGGCGATGCGGTCTACCGGCTGGCACTGTGCCGCCTGAACAGCCGCGCGGATGCCGAGGACGTTTATCAGGAGGTGTTCCTCCGGCTGCTGCGGGACGACACCGACTTTCGCGATGAGGAACACCTGAAGGCATGGCTGCTGCGCGTGACACTCAGCCGATGCGCCGATCTTCGCCGTTCGGCGTGGTTCAAGCGCACCGCGCCGATGGAGGCCGCCGCCGATGCCGCCGCGCCTGAGCCGGACAATCAAAGCGAACTGTGGCAGGCCATCGCCGCGCTGCCGGACGACCAGCGCACCGCCGTGTGGCTGCATTATGTGGAGGGCTACCGCACCGAGGAGATCGCGCAGATGGCCGGATGCAGCGCAGTCACGATACGCACGCGCCTGCATCGCGCACGAAAGCAATTAAGGTCAGAAATGGAGGGATCTTACGATGAAAAACAACTGGAACGAACTGAAGAACATCAAGGCACCTGAAGAGCTCAAAGCCCGCACGCTGTCTGCGGCGCGTGAACTGCGGCAGACTGCCGCCGCACCACAGCACATTGCGCCGCGCCGTTCGTGGGGGATGGCGAAGCGCATTCTGGCGGCGGCCTGTGCGTTCGGCATCGTGCTGGGCGGCACGGCAGTCTACCGCACGCAGACGGGCGCGGCGCCGTCCGGCAGCGAGGCTGTGGCGGATGTGATCACGCATTCGTTCGGCTTTGCGGCCTATGCAGCGGATACCGGCGAGCTGCGCCAGCCCAAGGACAGCAGGATCGTGTTTGACAGCGGCAGCGGCGCGGACGACCCGGAAAAAGGCTTCTATTCGGGCTGTCTGTTCAAGGTGACGGGCGAGGACATCAAGACGGTGTCCGCGACCATCGACAAGGGCGCGGTGTACCGCACGAAAACCGTCAAAGACACATCGGCCGACCGCGATGAATGGGTGCGCGCAATGCATCAGGGAACTAACCCCGAACTGGACGGCGCGGACACCGTGATGGTCTGGGGCAACGGCGAGGAGGGCGCAGAGCAGATGTACGCCGACCTGTGCTGGAAGCTGGACAACGGCTTCACCGACGAGTACGACCCGGATGCCAGCTACGGCCTGTGGCTGCCCAGCCGGCCGGAGAGCGCGGATGACGATCTTCAGCAGTCGTGGCACAAGGCTGTGGACGGCTTTGAGGGCGCGGTGCTGACCGTCACCATCACGTTTACGGACGGCTCGGAGCAGACCCGTTCCATGACCCTGCACACCGGCAAGCTGGCCGTGGACTATCCAGACGAGCAGAGCGGCCCTGTCCTCACCGGCGAGGTGCTGACCGACGAGCAGGCTCAGACGGAGAACTACGTTTATGGTGTTTACGCCGATGTGAATTGAGGATGGAAAATGGAGAATGAACATATCGGGACAGGCGGTGCATTCTCCGAAAACATGAAAAAATTATGATACGGTGAGAAAATTTCCTCTGAATCGCGGATTCAGGGGAAATTTTTTGTGGAAAAATGGGAATATACCTTGAAAAATGCGGTAGTATCGCATAAAATAGAAGAAGTTTATAGCAGTATTTGTTTGAAGTGCTATCAATGGAAATAAGGAGAAAGTATGCTCAACATTGTTTTGGTCGAGCCGGAGATACCGCAGAACACCGGAAACATCGCCCGCACCTGTGCGGCGACAGGCTGTGTGCTGCATCTGGTCGAGCCGCTCGGCTTTGCCATTGACGACAAGCGCATGAAGCGCGCCGGGCTGGATTACTGGCATCTGCTGGATGTCCGGATGTACAAAAACCTGAACGAGTTTTTCGAGAAGAACCCGGACGGCCGTTACTTCTACGCGACGACAAAAGCGCCGCACGCCTATCACGAGGCAGCGTACCGCGACGGCGACTACCTGATGTTCGGCAAGGAAACGCGCGGTCTGCCCGAGGACCTGCTCGTCGAGCACCCGGAACGCTGTGTGCGTATCCCGATGCGCGAGGGCGCGCGGAGCCTCAATCTGTCCAACTCGGTGGCCGTTATCGTGTTCGAGGCGCTGCGGCAGACCGGCTTTGAAAATCTCAAGCTCGCGGGCCCGTTCCCGCAGGTATAAAGGAGTTTAGAATGGAAAAGATTCATATTTTGACCGATTCCTCGTCGGATATCCCGCACGATCTGGTCGAGGCGCACGGCATTGAGATCGTGCCGATCATGCTGACCCATGAGGGCCGCAGCTTCCGCGAATATTACGACATCACATCCGAGGACTACTGCAAGCTGCTCGAAACCAGCAGCGAGATCCCCGGCACGGCGATGACTACGCCGACCGTATTCCTCGAGTCGTACAACCGTGCGTTCGAGCGCGGCTGCACGCATCTGCTGGCGGTGCTCATCAACGGCAACGGCTCGGGCACTTATCAGGCGGCGTGCCTTGCAAAGTCCATGTTCGAGGAGGAGCAGGGCGAGGGGAAAATGACCATCGAGGTCATCGATTCGCGCACCTACACCTACATTTACGGTCACGTTGTTGTCAAGGCTGCCGAGATGCGGGAGCAGGGCGAGAGCTTTGATGCGATCGTCAGCGTTGTCAAGAGCCGCCTCAACCGTGTGGAGGCATATCTCGGCGTATACAGCCTCAAGTTCCTCAAAAAGTCCGGCCGTATTTCGGGCGGCGCAGCGTTCGTCGGCGAAGCGCTCGGCCTCAAGCCCATCAGCCATGTGTACGACGGTGCTGTCAAGGTCTGTGACAAGGTGCGCGGCGAAAAGGCGCTCCTGGCCGGACTGAGCAAAAAAGTGTCCGCGCGCGTGGTGCAGCCGGACAAGCAGACGGCCATCCTACTGTACGGCGACATCCCGGCGGAACGTCTGGATGAGATGGAGAAACGTCTGCGTACCGAAATCGGATTCCGCGATGTGGAACGGATAGCGATCGGACCGGCGATTCTGACGAATGCGGGACCGCAGGCAGTGGCTGTTGCATATTATGGAACGCCGCGCACCTAAGCAAATAATTGTGAATGTTGATGAATATTTCGGAACATTTTGACGAAAAACGCAAGAATCCTCTAAAAGCGTGTTAGAATGTGATGTTTTTCACAAATTTGCTTGCGAATAACGCGAATTACGAGTATAATTCTGTATTGGAAACGGAATTATTTTAGTGTAAGAACCGTGCTTTTGTTCCTTATCGCAACTTTATACATTCTTAAAGGAAGAGGGATATATTATGCAGTATAACAAGAAGAGCGTTGAAGACATCGACGTATCCGGCAAGAAGGTCATTGCCCGCTGCGATTTCAACGTACCGCAGGATGAGAACGGCAACATCACCGATGACAAGCGCATCCGTGCATCGCTGGAGACCATCAACTACCTGCTCGACCACAACGCTGCCGTCATTCTGTGCTCGCACCTCGGCCGTCCGAAGGGCGAAGTTAACATGAAGTATTCGCTGGCTCCGGTCGCAAAGCGCCTCAGCGAGCTGCTCGGCAAGGAAGTCAAGCTGGCTGCCGACGTTGTAGGCGAGAGTGCCAAGAAGCTGGCCGCTGAGGTAAAGCCGGGCGAGGTCGTTCTGCTCGAGAACGTTCGCTTCGAAAAGGGCGAAACCAAGAACGATGCTGCTCTGGCAAAGGCTATGGCTGACATGGCTGACATTTACGTTAACGATGCATTCGGCACCGCACACCGTGCCCATGCTTCCACCGCAGGCATCGCCGACTACCTGCCGGCTGTATGCGGTTTCCTGATCAAGAAGGAGATCTCCATCATGGGCAAGGCCCTGAGCGACCCGGCTCGTCCGTTCGTTGCGATCCTCGGCGGCGCCAAGGTTTCCGACAAGATCGGCGTTATCGAGAACCTGATCGACAAGTGCGATACCATCATCATCGGCGGCGGCATGGCCTACACCTTCTCCAAGGCGCAGGGCGGCGAGATCGGCACCTCCCTCTGCGAGGAAGACAAGATCGAGCTGGCACTCGGCCTGCTCAAGAAGGCTGCTGACAAGGGCGTTA
This sequence comes from uncultured Agathobaculum sp., assembly GCA_934504345.1. GTDB lineage: Bacteria > Bacillota > Clostridia > Oscillospirales > Butyricicoccaceae > Agathobaculum. The sequence goes on from CAKSVR010000004.1 coordinate 28,166, forward strand.
AGCTGCTCCTGCCGGTTGACACCGTTTGTGCAGATCACTTCGGTGCGGACGCTGCTCCGGTCGTATACGAGGCCGGCAAGATCCCGGCTGACATGATGGGCATGGACATCGGCCCGAAGACCGTAGAGCTGTTCTCCGAGGCTGTCAAGGATGCCGGCACGGTCGTATGGAACGGCCCGATGGGCGTATTCGAGTTCGACACCTTTGCAGTCGGCACCAAGGCTGTTGCCAAGGCGATCGCTGAGAGCAAGGCTGTTTCCATCATCGGCGGCGGCGACTCCGCAGCTGCTGTTGAGAAGCTGGGCTTCGCGGACAAGATGACCCACATCTCCACCGGCGGCGGCGCTTCGCTCGAGTTCCTCGAGGGTCTGGAGCTGCCGGGCATTGCCTGCCTGCAGGATCAGTAATTTCCGCTTTATATCGGGGCGCACCCGCTGTGCGCTCCGTATAAATACATAAATGATACGACGGAAAATGTCCGTCCGAATGTTTGAAAGGGGTAAAACCAACATGAATCGCAGATACCGTAAGACCATCATCGCCGGCAACTGGAAGATGAACAAGACTCCGGCAGAAGCAAAGGCTCTGATCGAGGAGATGAAGCCGCTTCTCTCCAAGACCAAGTGGTGCGAGATGGTTCTCTGTGTACCGTTCACGGATATTCAGGCTGCTGTAAAGGCTGCCAAGGGCTCCAAGATCGCCATCGGCGCTGAGAATATGCACTTCGAGAAGTCCGGCGCTTTCACCGGCGAGATCTCCGCTGATATGCTCAAGGAGCTGGGCGTTAAGTACGTTATCATCGGCCACTCCGAGCGCCGTCAGTACTTCAACGAAACCGACGAGGCGTGCGGCAAGAAGGTTCAGGTCGCTCTGGAGAACGGTCTGCGCCCGATCCTGTGCGTAGGCGAGTCCCTGACCGAGCGCGAGCAGGACGTTACCATGGAAGTTATCCGCAAGCAGATCAAGATTGCGCTGCAGAACGTTGCTGTTGAGGACATCAAGAAGGTTGTCATCGCTTACGAGCCGATCTGGGCTATCGGCACCGGCAAGACCGCTACCGCAGAGCAGGCTAACGAGGTTTGCTCCGCTATCCGTGACTGCCTGCGCGAGAAGTACGGCGCACGCGCTGCACGCGGCATCACCATCCAGTACGGTGGTTCCATGAATGCCAAGAATGCAAACGAGCTGCTGGCTCAGCCGGACGTTGACGGCGGCCTGATCGGCGGTGCATCCCTGAAGAGCGCTGACTTCGCTGCAATCGTAGAGGCAGCTAACCAGTAAGATAAGGATACGGGAAAGGGAAGCATTCCCTCACCGTTTTACGGAGGGGGACATGGTGCATATCGTGTCCCCTCTCTGTCCCTTTCCGCTCTATCAAAGGAGTTTGATTATGAAAAAAACCACTATGCCGGGTATGCCGGAGGTGGAGGTCGTGGAGATCAAGACTTCCGGCCCTCTGAACGTATTGGCAGATCCGGCTCCCGCAAAGAAGCCGGCAGCAAAGCGCACCCGTAAGACTGCGGCCTCCAAGACGGCCAAGTCCGCTGCGGAGAAGAAGCCCGCGGCAAAGCGCACCACCACCCGCAAGACCAAGACGGCTGCGGCGAAAAAGGCCGAGGGCCCGAAGAAGCCGACCGCGCTGATCATCATGGACGGCTTCGGCCACCGCGAGGAAACCAAGGGCAACGCTATTGAGGCGGCAAACAAGCCCAACCTCGACAAGATCTTTGCCGAGAACCCGCTCACCTATATCGGCGCATCCGGTCTGGATGTTGGTCTGCCGGACGGCCAGATGGGCAACTCCGAGGTCGGCCATACCAACATCGGTGCGGGCCGCATCGTATATCAGGAGCTCACCCGCATCACCAAGGCGATTCAGGACGGCGATTTCTTTGCAAATCCGGCCCTGATGAGCGCGATCGACCAGTGCAAGTGGTTCGATTCTACCCTGCACATCTTCGGTCTGCTGTCCGACGGCGGCGTGCATTCCCACATCGACCATATGTTCGCGCTGCTCGAGCTGGCGCGCCGCAATGGTCTACGTAAGGTTTGCTTCCACTGCTTCATGGACGGCCGCGACACGCCTCCGCAGTCCGGTATCGAGTATATCGACCGCCTGCAGGCGAAGATCGATGCGGTTGAGGTCGGCTGCATTGCGACCGTATCCGGCCGCTACTACGCGATGGACCGCGACAACCGCTGGGACCGTGTAGAAAAGGCATACAAGGCCATCGCACTGGGCGAGGGCGAGCACGCAGCCACCGCGCATGAGGCGATGGAGAAATCCTACGCAAACGGCGTTACCGACGAGTTCGTTGTTCCGGTCATCGTTACCGAGGGCGCGACCGTCAAGGACGATGATGCCATCATCTTCGCAAACTTCCGTCCCGACCGCGCGCGTGAGATCACCCGTGCGTTCGTTGATCCGGAGTTCACCGGCTTTGAGCGCGTACAGCCCAAGATCCACTACGTCTGCATGACGCAGTATGATGCCACCATCCCGGGCGTGGAGATCGCCTTCAAGCCGCAGAGCCTGAAGAACACGTTCGGTGAATATATCTCCGAGCTGGGCATGACCCAGCTGCGTATCGCAGAAACCGAGAAGTACGCACACGTTACGTTCTTCTTCAACGGCGGCGTAGAAAAGGAGTACCCGGGCGAGGACCGCGCCCTCATTCCGTCCCCGAAGGTCGCAACCTACGACCTCCAGCCGGAAATGAGTGAGCCCGCCGTCACCGAGGAGTGCGTAAAGCGCATCCTGTCCGGCAAGTACGACGTTGTCATCCTCAACTTCGCAAACTGCGATATGGTAGGCCACACCGGCGTATTCGAGGCTGCTGTCAAGGCTATCGAGGCCACCGACGATGGCGTAGGCAAGGTCGTTGATGCCATCCTCAAGATGGGCGGCCAGTGCCTGATCACCGCCGACCACGGCAACGTTGACCAGATGCTCGATGCCGACGGCGTTACCCCGTTCACCGCACATTCCACCAATCCGGTGCCGCTCGTCATGGTAGGCCATGAGGGCAAGCTGGCAGAAGGCGGCGTGCTGGCTGATCTGGCTCCCACCATGCTGGACATGATGGGCATCCCGCAGCCGGAAGAGATGACGGGACATTCTCTGCTCGTTAAGTAAAGAGTGAAGAGTTGAGAGTGGAGAGTGAAGAGAAATCTTCACTTAACGCTCTGCAATTCGGATATTCTTATTGATAATAATAGAGTGGAGTGAAAAGAGTGAACGGTGGAGTGAATCTCCACTCTCCACTCCTCACTCTCCACTCTTTTATAAGCTAATTATTCTTAGTAAGAAGGAGAAAGAATTATGAAGAATTACATTGAGATCGTTGATGTAGTTGGCCGTGAGATCATCGACTCCCGCGGCAATCCGACCGTAGAGGTTGACGTTTACGTTGATGGCGACACCGGCAGCTACATGGGCCGTGCTGCTGTTCCGTCCGGCGCTTCCACCGGTATCTTCGAGGCTTGCGAGCTGCGCGACGGCGACAAGTCCCGCTACAACGGCAAGGGCGTTCTGAAGGCTGTTGACGCTGTCAACGGCGAGATCGCAGAGGTCGTTATCGGCATGAACGCTCTCGACCAGCAGGCGATCGACAAGGCTATGATCGAGGCTGACGGCACCCCGAACAAGACCAAGTTCGGCGCAAACGCTATCCTCGGCGTATCCCTGGCAGTTGCAAAGGCAGCAGCTGAGGCTCTGTCCCTGCCGCTGTACAACTACATCGGCGGCTGCAATGCCAAGACCCTGCCGATGCCGATGATGAACATCCTCAACGGCGGTGCTCACGCTACCAACAACGTTGAGATTCAGGAGTTCATGATCATGCCGGTTTCCGCTCCGTCCTTCCGTGAGGCGCTGCGCCGCTGTGCAGAGGTATTCCATCAGCTCAAGACCACCCTTAAGGAGAACGGCACTCCGGCTGCCGGCGTTGGCGACGAGGGCGGCTACGCTCCGAACCTGAAGAAGGACGAGGATGCACTGAAGGTTATCGTTCAGGCTATCGAGGAAGCTGGCTACAAGCCGGGCGACGACTTCATGATCGCTATCGATGCTGCTTCTTCCGAGTGGTGGAACGACGAGGAGAAGTGCTATATCCAGCCGAAGTCCGGCAAGAAGCTGACTCAGCAGCAGCTGGTTAAGATGTGGAAGAACTTCGCTGAGAAGTACCCGATCATCTCCCTCGAGGACGGCATGGCTGAGGAAGACTGGGAAGGCTGGGCTATGCTGACCAAGGCTCTGGGCGACAAGATCCAGCTGGTCGGCGACGACCTGTTCGTTACCAACACCTCTCGTCTGTCCAAGGGCATCGAGCTGGGCGTTGCTAACTCCATCCTGATCAAGGTTAACCAGATCGGCTCCCTGACCGAGACCCTGGATGCTATCCAGATGGCTAACCGCGCTGGCTACACCGCAGTTGTATCTCACCGCTCCGGCGAAACCGAGGATGCTACCATCGCTGACATCGCTGTTGCACTGAACGCCGGCCAGATCAAGACCGGTGCTCCGAGCCGTACCGACCGCGTTGCGAAGTACAATCAGCTGCTCCGCATCGAGGAAGAGCTGGGCGAGGTTGCTCAGTTCCTCGGCAAGAAGGCTTTCTTCAACCTGAAGAACAAGTAAGAAATAGTCCGATATTCGTCGGCATATGAGAAAAACCGCACGCTTTCCGCGTGCGGTTTTTTGTACAGGTTTTTGTTGAACAGCGGTTGACGGAAATGAAAACCTATGCTATCATAACTACTGTGATTGGCATTATTAAACTTCTCTGCAAAATATTTGGTATTTTGCAGTAGATTATGCCAACATCTTCATTTCTTTTTTCAGGCCGTCCCTGTGCTTTGTGTGCAGGGACGGTTTGTAATTTTGAGAAAAAAACAGGGTCGGACAGCACGCGGGAGAATCAGTATCCGTAACCGGATTTCCAGCGCTGGAGCGCGAGCGAGGCGTTCTTGTAGCTTACGTCCGCGGTGGGTGTACCGGCGGGCACGCCGAGGATGGCCGCATCGCTCTGACGGACGTAACCGCTGGTTTTCCAGCGCTCGAGCGCCTGCTCGTAGGCGCGGGTCTGGGCATTGGCGGCGAAATTCGCCTCCGCATTGCCGATATTGAACTGATAATTGCGCCAGCCGAGTGTCGGCGTGCCGTTCAGGAACCCGGTCAGCCCGGCGACCGACAGGCTGTAATCGCGGTCGGCGTTGAACTGGCTGAGCGTCGCCTGTGCCTGCTGGAGCGAAGCATTTTCGGCGGCTGTGTAGTAGCTGCTCTCGGCGGCAGCCGTCTGTTCATCGGCGGCATTCTGCGCCGCCGCGCGGGCGGAGAGCCGCGCCTTACCGAGCGCGTTCAGGTCGCTGCGGTACTGGTTGTCCACCGCGATGCGGCTGGATTCCGCCATGCCGGTCGTGGCGGCCTGTCCGCGTGCGCCCATGTTCAGGCCGAGCGCCGCGAGCTTTTCCTCGTTGGACACGGCGGACTGGCGGGCATTGATGTCGGTCTGGCGCATACCGGCGGCGTAGTCGCTCTCGATGGAGGCCAGATTGCTCTCCAGCTGCCTGGCAATGCGGCTGCGTGCGGCTTCAAAGCGCTTGAAACGTGCGTTTTCCGCCGCATCATACAGACTGCTGACACGGTTCGCACCGGTTTTCGTGCTCGAAACCGAATACGGACGATAATCGCCGTTCCACGTTGACACGGCATCGTTGGATGCGACCTTGCCGCCGAGGCCGAGCGCATCGATCTTGTTCTGGCGTTCGCTGAGCAGCTGCTGGCGCTTGGACGAGTCAGTCGTGTTCGCGATGGCCGCCGAATAGTCGAAATTGTCCTTGTAGCCCTTTGTGGCTTTGGTGATAGCCGATGTGATGGCCGCAGCGGCTTTGGCTGCTGTTTTTACATTTGATGTTTTGACTGCCAAAAGGGAAACCTCCTTTCTAAATTACGGTCTGTCCCTGTGTCCAGCGGATGGTGAGCGCCAGCAGGCCGAACGGCTCATTGGGCCGGTCGTTGCCGATGCGAACCGCAAACAGCGGGCTGCGGTGCTGCTTCCATCGGGTGCGGTAGCTGACCGCGCCGGGCACGCAGCGGAACGAAAACCGCGAGAAATCCAGTGTTTTCAGCGAAAACAGATCCATATTGCGCGAAAGCGTGAGCTGCTTGCCGTTTTCGTTCTCATACTGGATGGTAGCGCCCGAGCGAGAGTACGGCATGAGAGTCGGCACGACATCGCGCACGGTCTTGAAGCGGCTCCAGTCCGCGAGGGGCAGGGTAGGCGTGCGCCAGTAGGCATCGATGGCGGCCTCATCATCGCAGTAGGCATGGGGTTCGTCCGTGCGGGCGAAGCGGCACAGCCGACCGTCCGCCGTGCCGAACCACAGTTGTCCATCCAGCACGGTCAGGCACTGCGCGGGCACATTATCCCAGAAAAACCACGCCGGATCGCCGTTTTCCTCGTACAGTGCGCCGTCGGCCACATACATATGCCCGTTCACCGCGAGATAGTATTTGCCCTCGAAAACCGCCGCGCAGGCATTGCTCAGGCCGTCCTCGCGCTCGAGCTTGGCGAGGATGGCATCCGAAACCGACCGCATCGTGCGCTGTTCCGCGACCGCCGTGCCGAAAATACCCTGTACGCCGCGCGCCGAGAGGAACATCGGCATATCGTTCAGCGCCGCAAAGCAGCGGGAGGACACCGCGCCCGCGCCCTGAGCGCCCTGCTTGAGCGGATACAGCGCCGCACCATCATCCGCCATCATGTAGGTGCGGAGAAAGCTGGCTGCCTCCTGCGAACCGTCGGATTTGAGCACGATCTGGCTCTCATACTGCTTGAGATAGCCCATAACAGCCGAGGCATCCGTGCCCATGCGGGCGTAGCCGGTGTCCGGGAAGTAGGTCGGATCGTACAGTCCGCTCTGCCAGTCGCAGTTGGGCTCGTCCGGGTTGCCGGAAAGGAACACGCGGGTATCGTTTTTGCCGCCGTACAGTCCGGCAAAGCGGCATTTGTTGATCTTGTCCGCATAGCCGCTGACGGTTTTGGAGAATGCGATGGATACATTCGCCAGCCCGTTGGCATTCGGTGGCGCAGCGGAGAGCGTCACAAGGCCGGTCGTGCGGTTGACTGCCGCCACCGTGACCGCCGTGCCGTCGACCTCGGCCGTTACCTCGGCATTGTCGAGCTCCTTGGCATCCACCTGAAACTGGGTGGCCGACCCGTTGCCGACAAAGGTGTTGATGCGCTTGGGTGTCAAAAGATTTACCGCCTCGTAGCTCGTGCCGCCGCCGGTCGGCGCGGCGGAGATGGTTGTCGTCGGCACATAGGCACTGTCGCTTACGCAAACCGCTTCCCAGACGGTGTTATCGGCATTTTTGCGTACCGCGCGATAGGTCTTGCCGTCCAGCAGATACAGCGTGCCGTTCATCGTGAACGACTGCGAGAACGCCTCGTTCATGTCCGCGCACAGTTCGGTCTGTGTGCCGTCCGGTGCCCGAAAGAACAGCTTCGTGCCCGCGTGTACCGCGCAGCCAATGCCGTCCGGCATGGCGAACAGCCCGTAGACCGGCGCCTCAAACCACGCCTGCGTGTGCCAGCCCGTGCGCTTGACGAGGAAATCGTTCTGATCGCAGATCATGTTCTGAAGATCGGGCGAGCGGGAGAGCGAAACCTTGGTCGGATGGGTGCGGCAGTCCAGCCCGCCGAAGCGGCTGACGACCGTCTGCTGCTCGAGCTCGCAGTTCGGAAATTCGTAAGCCCGCATCAGATCATCTCCTGAATGCCGGTGAACTGCGCCGGGCAGTGCAGCAGCAGCCGGTCGGTGTATTCATTGGCCGCCCAGTTGAATTTCGCCTTGTCGTCATCTGCCACGAGCAGCGCCGCCAGCCCGTAGGGGAAGCATTCGCGCACCAGCCACTCGGCGGCAGGCAGTTCGTCGCCCAAAGCGCTGATGCGCGGCGGCACCAGCAGCTCGTCCTCGTTGTTTGCGCGGCGTTCGGCGTTGATCTCGCGCAGGCTGTTCACCAGCAGCTGGTTGAGCGCACCGAGCGCGAACTGCTCGTAATACGCGCCGCTCTCCGGCGTTTCAGAGAGCAGATTAAGCGCCGCGCGGAAGCATTCGGTTCCAGTCATAACAAAACCTCCTTCTTGGTTCTCAGAGTGAAGATTGGAGAGTTGAGAGTGAAGAGAAATGAGAATCTCCACTCTCCACTCCTCACTCTCCACTCTTTTATTTAGCCGTTGACCACGGCAGACGGATAGCTCGTGCCCTGCACCGCATAGGCGCGGATCTTGCAGCCGCTCTCGGCGGTCAGCACGGTGCCGGCGGTGTAATCCTTGGCGGAATCCGAATAGCGCGGGTCAGAGCCGTCGAGCGTGCAGCGGATCTTGCCGAGGCCGGAGATCTTGCCGCCCGCGATGACCGGTGCGGCGGAAACCGAATCCTCCGCGACCAGCGCATACACGCCGCCGCACTTTGCGCCGAGCACATACGCATCATAGTAGTGGCGGCCCTCGATGAGCGCACCGGACACGCCGACCGGGTCCTCATGCACCTTGGCATCCGCGATCTTGTACGGCATAAGCACCGCATCCTTATGCGCCACGAGGAAGAAAACATTCTCCGGCAGATAGCTCTTGGGCACGCGGACCACGTTCATGCCGAACACCTCGCCGCACACGCCCTTGGCGATGGACTGGCGCGCCAGAACATCCACGCCCGCGAACTCATCCGAGGTGCACACCAGCTTGTACATCTCGCTCGTCAGGTACAGATAGCGGTTGTCGTCCGGCACGAGTGCATCGTCGAGCGCCTGCGAGGCATCCGCGATCTTGCTGATGATGTTCGCCTTGGTCGGCTTTGCGCTCTCTGCGATGGTGCCCGCCATGGTGACAAAGCGCTTGAACGCATACTTGTCCGCCGCCGGCGTGGACTTTTCGTTCAGCTGGAGGCGCAGCATATCGGCCGCGTTCTTGACAAGGTTCTGGTCGAGATTGTTGCCCTTGTCGATGGTCAGCGTGAACGCCTTGTCCTGTGTCATGGTGAGCTCCTGCACAACGTCCTGCATCTCGGTGACGTCGCCGTAGCGCTTGAGGCCGCCGTCGCGGTCGTAATCGACCTCCTCGACCGTGATGGGCGTGTACACCTTGAGGGTCTTCACGCCGGTCAGGTCGAACGTGTCGGCGGTCTTGCCCTTGATAAAGGATGCACGGGTGAATACCTCTGCGATCTGGTCGGAATACTTGCTTGCGAGATTGATAGCCATAAAATTTACCTCCTGCATAGTTGTTAGATAGGTTATTTAAGAGTGGAGAGTGCAGAGTTGAGAGTGAAGAGAACGAAAGCGTGACGAAATCTACACTCTTCACTCTTCAATCTCCACTCTTTTTTACTTTCCCAAGAGTGCGAGCGTTACCGGGTCAACGCCGGTGGGCTCGCCGTCCGACTGCGCCGGACCGACCGCCGCGCGGCGGTTCTTCTGGTTCATCTCGAGCGCCGCGAGCTCGTCCTTGAGCTCGGCAATCTCCCACTTGCGGTACGCGGACACGAGCGAGCCCTCCTGCTGTGCCCATTCCCACACCTGAGGCGGGATGTCCTCCGGACGAACATCCGGGTATTCCTCGACGAATGCGGCGTAGATCTGGCCGTTCGGCATCGCGTTTGCCGCGCGGTTGCGGCGGATGTAGGCGTTGTGCTTGGAAAGGCCCTGCGCTGCGGCTTCGAGCAGCTCGTCCATCGTCAGCTCGACCACCTCGCCGTCCGCCTCGACCGGATAGGTCTGCTCGGCGGGCTGCGGCTGGTTTTCCGCCGCCTCGTTCGGCGCGAACGGATTGACCGCCATTTCCTGCTCGGGATTAGGATTCATTGCTGTTTTCTGCATTACTGTTTGCCTCCTTTTGCTGCTGTCGCTGTACGCGGAGTGCGTGCAGCAGGTCGTGTTTGCCGCGCACCTGATAATCAGGTACGTTTTCCAGATATACGAGCGGGTCAGAGATAACGCCGCTCTCCAGCAGATGATCGTTCGTCATCGTCTGCATGGTTTCGGACCAGTAGCTGGCTGCGCCGACATCCACCTGCAAACGCAGGTCCTGTCCGGCAAGGGCGGAGAAGTCGAAGCTGCGCTTTTCGGGTTCGCCGCCGTCCTCACCCGGGAGCACCAGCGTGCGCACGCCGTAGTGCGCGCCCATCATATCGAGGAAAATGCGCGCCCAGTCCTCGGTGAAGCGGTAGAACTCCATTTTCGTCAGCTCGAGCGGCGCGGCAGTGGCGTTCTGCACTGCGATGATAGCCGAGGTGTTGTCCGGTGTGACCGTGCCGAGCGCAGCTTCGCTTGCGCCCATGAGCTCTGCGGTGTCGGTCATCATCTGGCGCAGCAGCGCGAGCACCTGCGCGGAAATATCCGGTGCGCGGAACGCCGCCGCGATGGCCTCGTTCGGGTTGCCGCGCATGGCGATAGCCTTGCCGACATCGTTCGACCAGCCGTTCGGAAAACGGGTCGCATCGTACACGATCTTGGGGAACGCCACCTGCTTGATGCACTGAACGTACATCGAATACAGCTTGTTGATGGCGATCTGGTTCGGGATGGCCTCGGTCAGCGGGCTTTCGCCGTGGCACGAGCCGCGCACACGGTTCCAGCACAGGTGCGTCACCGGATACAGCCGATAGGGAAGCACCTTTTCGCGCATCACGGTTGCATTTCGTGTGGTCTTGCAGAACGCGATGCCGTTTTGGGCGCGGCGCATATGCAGGAGCACAGTCACGCGCTCGCCGTCCGTCGAGGTGCGGTAGCGATGGTATTCGCCGCTGTCGTCCGGCCGGATGGCCTCGATCTCGTCCTCGGAGAGTCCGTTCTCCCGCGCTTCGCGGCGGACCTCGTCCGCATCGCGCCGCATGGCGATGATGATATACGGCTGGCGCTGTACCTCGTCGCAGGCGGCGTTGCCGAAGCAGATGTTCGTGGAATCAATCAGCTCCACCGCAATATCGCCCTTGACCGCCTGACCGGTTTCGAGCGCCGGGTCGAAGTGCATATAGAAGCACGCATCGCCGTCCACACAGGCGTTTTTCAGCAGCGGGCGGCCGAGCGCCTTGACACCCGAGCGTTCGATAGCGGATGCGAATGCGCGCTCCAGTACGCGGGCGGTTTCGCGGCCCTTGTCGTCCATATCGAACGGCTGGGCGCGCACCGCAACATCATCGGACACCAGCATGGACACGAACAGGTTGACACAGCGCCGCAGCACGTTGAAGATGAGCGGGTCGAGCGACTGCACGCGCAGGCCCTCCCACTGCCTGCCGAGGTAGAACGCCTCGTTGCGCCGCACGCGGTCGTACAGTCCGATGGAGCGCTTGTAATCGCGGTCGCGCTCGTATTTCTTCCAGATAGCCGTCGGTGACGGATCAAATTTCATCGTTGTCCTCCTCTCTGCCGTAGTTCATCAGCGCCGTAAGGTCGCGGCTGAGCGTGTCCTCGGGCGCATCCTCTTCGGTGTGCTCCTTGGGCATCCGCTGCGGCAGAACCACACCGCCGGAGATGACCGCGCCGGTCAGAACCAGCACCGCCGCGGCTAAAGCATACGTTAAGATTTCCATTGTACCCTCCTTGTTTTGTTCAGAGTGGAGAGTGGAGATTGGAGAGTGGAGAGAATGTACGCGCACAGCGCGTATTCAATCATCGCCGCAGGCGATACCACATCTTCACTCTCAACTCCTCACTCTCCACTCTCTTTTTGGCTCTCCACTCTTTTTTGCGGTTCTCAGAACCGCAAAAACTCTCCTACCTCGCAGTCATACGCCGACTGCGGCACAGCCTTCACCGGCTCATGCACGGTCGCCGCGTACCCGCGGAGTGCATCCGGCGCGTGGGTCAGCTCGTGCGGCGTGTTCGCCGTGTCGGACGGATTGCGCTTGTCGTGCTGCAAAGCGGGCAGCGTGCGGATGAGATTGCGGCAGGTGTCGAACATCGTCAGCCGAGGCCGCAGTACACCGTCTGCATCCTTTTTCGGCAGGAGCAGCTCATGCAGTGCCAGCCACCCGGAAACGCGCTCGTTGCTGCTCTTTTCGAAGTCCAGCCCGCAGTCCGCGAACAGCTCGACCGCGCTGCGGCCGGTTTCCTGACGGCGGTTCCACAGGTCGGGCGGCGCGAGGCGGCAGTCGATGTGTTCTCCGGCGGCTTCGCAGTCGAGGATACGCGCGGCAGCTTCGGAGATAATCAAACCGGGCTGATATAACTCTCTGTATACTACGCTCTGTCCGTCCGGGCTCTGCGCGATCCACAATGCCGCCAGCATATCCAGACCGTAATCGATCGTCAGATACCGCCGCCATTCCTTTGGGATGTCATACGGCTTGACAACGTGCATCTCGCGGGAAAATTCCGCGAAATACTGTCCGTCATTCAGCTCCCACACGCCGTCGAGCAGCGCCTTGCGGTCGGCAGGGGAGAGCAGCCGCAGCCGTTTCTCATAGCCCGCATCAGCTTTGCGGAGAAATGGGTTGTCGCCCAGCTTTGCGGGCAGGAACAGCCGCGTGCCGCCGTCGAACTCGTGCATGGTGTCGGGCGGCATCGAGTCGATGAACCGCGCCTTTACCCACTGGTGTCCCACACCGCCCGGATTGGTCGTGGCCTTGATCTGCTTCGGGAACCCGTTCGTGCCGCGGATGCGCGACAGCAGATAGGTGAACTGGCTCTCGGTGAAGTGGGTCAGCTCGTCAAAGCGGATGACATCGTATTCCGCACTCTGGTACTTGGTGACATCGCTTTCCGCATCGCAGTAGCCGAACTCGAGCGCAGAGCCGTTCGTAAAATCCCAGCGGTGCTCGCTCACCTTATAGGTTGCAATGCACTGCGGATACAGCCGCAAAGCCGCCGGTACGAGTGAGCGCTCCAGCTCCGGCATGGTCCGTCGCAGCATGAGCTGCCGCGAACCCGGACAGCAGACCGCGAACCGCAGGGCATCGAGCAGCTGGCCGTGGCTCTTGCCGCCGCCCGCCGCACCGCCGAACAGTGTTTCGAGCGCCTCGGACTGCATGAACGCCGCCTGCCGCCGCGTTACGGGGAATTCGTATCGTCTACGATCCGAAACACGATCTCTACCGGCGGCGTTTCCTTTTGTTCGCCGCCTAGCATCACACCTTTGCCGACCGTCCGGTCGAGGATCTCCTTGATGGCGCTGAGTCGGCTGTTCGCGGGCGCTTCTGCATCGTCCGCGATGTCGTACAGCATCCGGATCAGCCGGTCCGGCCTTTCGTTTTCGCTGCACATTGTGTCACCTCCTTTCGATGAGCCTAAGAATAGGAGCAGATCGCCGATTTGTCAAGAACAAATGTTCGATTTTTTCTTTCTTGCAATTTATTGACTACTGCGGTATGCTGAATAGGATAGGAAAATTTATTCAGGGGGAAAGAAGATGAAAAAGATCGACCTTATCGCGCTCGACCTTGACGGCACGGCGCTCAACCCGCAGAATCAGGTATCTCCGGCCACAGCCGATGCCGTGCGCCGCGCCCGCGAGAGCGGCATTCACGTTGTCGTGTCCACCGGCCGCATCTGCGGAGAGGCGCGCGACTTCGCGCTCATGCTCGGCGCGGACGACCGGATGGTGACCTCGGGCGGCGCAACGCTGTCCAGCGTGTCGCAGGAGCGCTGCACCATGCGGATGTCCATGCCGTGGGAGGCCGCCGTGCGCGCTTCGGCAGTCGTCGAGCGCATCGGCATGATCACCATGGTGTACGTTGGCGAAACGCTGCTCATCACGCCGTATGACGATATGGAATTTGGCAAATACAAGTCGAACGAGGGCTATCTGAGCTCGAAAAAGGTTGTCCCATCGGTGGCGGAATACATCGCCACGAACCATATTTCAGTGGATAAAATGTTCATCCGCAGTCAGGAGCCGGTCATGCTGACCCGTGCCCGCGCACAGCTCGAGCAGATACCGGGCATCCGCGTGATGAGCTCCGCGACCGACAACCTCGAGGTCATCACGCCTGCCGCCGACAAGGGAACCGCCCTCGGTATGCTGTGCCGTGAGCTCGGCACCGACCTTGACCACGCCGCTGCCATCGGCGACAGTGAGAACGACCTCGAAATGCTTCAGGCCGTGGCCCTGCCCATCGCGATGGGAAATGCGAGTGCGGCGGTCAAAACGCTGTGTCTGCGCGAAACGCTCACCAACGCGCAGGACGGTGTCGCCGCTGCCATCGACCGCATCATCGCGGAGAATGGCTGAGCCGCTGAATTTACACAAAAACAGTGGTATTCAAACCGGTAATATGCTATAATATACTTGCAGAATCTCCGCATACGGCGGAGAAACGCGCATTTTTGTCCGTTTGGGGCGAATCTGCGCCGTATGACGAATTTCAAAGAAAGTGAAAGGATAGAAGCCATTGGCTGCAAGGAAAACAACGACAAAAAAATCGACAAAGACCGCCTCCAGAAGCAAGCGGGCGCCCGAGCCGCCGGAGGAGGGCCCGCTGCTCTCGCGTGCGGCGTGGGGAGCGATATGGGGAGCACTCGGCGTGATATGCCTGCTGGCGCTGCTGCCGATCGACGGCGTGCTGCTCAAGTGGCTGCACCGCGGCATTGCGGCGCTGATCGGCCGGGGTGCGCTGCTCATGCCGTTCGCGCTGATCGCGCTGTCCGTGCTGCTGTTCATGCGCCCGAAAGGCCCGGTGCGCCTGCGCGGAACGTGCATCGTGCTGCTGCCGGTGCTGCTGGGCGGCATCGTGCACGCCTTCACCTGCGCGAATGCCTACGACCTGTCCATGCACACGCTGGCCGCGCTGCTCACCACCGGCATGGAGGGAGCCTCGGGCGGTCTGCTGTCCGGCGGGCTGTATATCCTGCTCGAGTGGGGCCTGTCCTCCATCGGCGCACTGTTCGTGCTCATCCTGCTCATGATTGCAGCGTTGATGGCGGCGTGCCGCATCACGCCGCAGGCGCTCATCGAGATGTTCCGTCCGCCCGAGTACGAATACGAGGACGAGGCGGAGCGCGAATACTACGAAGCGCCCGTACAGCTGCCGAACCTCCATGAAGCGGCCGCAGCGGCGGCACAGCGCCGAGAGGAGCGCCGTGCACACCGTAAAACCGACTTTGACATCCCGATAGACACCGAGCCGCCCGGAGAGGATAAGCCGGGCGAGGAGCTTATCGATCCGCACAAGCGCAAGGGCAAGGCCATCGCGCCGGACGAATATCTGCGTTCGCTGCGCGATAACGTGAAGAAAAAGGCGGGCAGCATCATGGATCTCGTCGAGAACAAGCAGCCGGAGGAAGAACCGGCGCCTGTTCCCGCGCCGGAGTCCGCAGCCGCGCCTGCTCCTGAGCCTGCATCGGCTTCCAAGTCGAAAAAGACCGAAAACATCTCGGACACCGAGCAGGAAGCCATGAATATCGCCATCGACGAGAGCCAGAAAGCGCCCATGCCGGTCTACGACTATCCGCCGCTCGACCTGCTGACACAGGGCAAGCACGCCTCTGTCGCGGGTGCAGAAGCCGAGCTGCGCGAGAACTCCGCGTGCCTGCTCGATACGCTCGACTCGTTCAACATCGAGGCGCAGATCATCGGCATCGTGCGCGGCCCGTCCGTCACCCGCTTTGAGCTGACCATCCCGCGCGGCATTAAAATCTCGCGCATCACCGCCCTGTCGGACGATATTGCGCTGTCGCTCGGTGCGGCGAACGTGCGTATCGCGCCTATCCCGGATAAGGTCGCGGTCGGCATCGAGGTGCCGAACAAGACGGTCAATACCGTCTTTATCCGCGAGTGTATCGGCTCTCCGGCGTTCGCGAATGCGAAAAGCCGCCTGTCCTTTGCCGTCGGCAAGGACATCACCGGCAAGCCGGTCATCGGTGACATCGCCAAGATGCCGCATATGCTCATCGCCGGTACGACCGGCTCCGGTAAGTCGGTGTGCATCAACTCCATGCTGATCTCGCTGCTTTACAAGTCCACGCCGGAGGAGGTCCGCCTCATTATGGTAGACCCGAAGATGGTCGAGCTGGGCAACTACAACGGCATCCCGCATCTGCTCATCCCGGTCGTCACCGACCCGAAAAAGGCCGCCGGTGCGCTCAACTGGGCAGTCGGGGAGATGGAACGCCGCTACAAGCTGTTCGCGGATCATCAGGTGCGTAATCTGGTCGGCTATAACGACCTTATGCGCGCGGAAAAGGCCAAGGCCGAGCAGGCCGAGGACGGAACGCCCGAGCAGTATCAGGTGCTCCCGCAGATCGTCATCGTTATCGACGAGCTGGCCGACCTGATGATGGTCGCCGCCAAGGAGGTCGAGAACTCCATCTGCCGTATCGCGCAGAAAGCGCGTGCCGCAGGTATGCACCTCGTTGTCGCGACCCAGCGACCGTCTGCGGACGTTATCACCGGCATCATGAAAGCGAATATCCCGTCGCGCATCGCGTTTGCGGTAGCCAGCCAGATCGAATCCCGCATCATTCTGGATACGACCGGCGCGGAAAAGCTGATCGGCAAGGGCGATATGCTCTACGCGCCGCTCGGCGAGGGCAAACCGACCCGTGTACAGGGCTGCTTTATCTCCAACGAGGAGATTGAGGCTGTCATTGCCCGCATCAAGGAAACCAGCACTGCCGAGTACAGCGAGGAGATCCTCGAGCACATCGAGCAGCAGGCCGAGCAGGTGGGCAATAACAAGGGCGGCAGCAGCGGCGGCACGAACGACCCGGGCGACGATGAGGATGAGCTCATCGAAGAAGCCATCGATGTCATCATGGACTGTCGTCAGGCATCCACATCCATGCTCCAGCGCCGTCTGAAGCTGGGCTACTCGAGAGCGGCGCGCATCATCGACCAGATCGAGGAGCGCGGCATCATCGGCCCGTCCGAGGGCTCCAAGCCGCGCCAGATACTCATTTCGCGTGAGGACTGGCAGGAGATGAAGTTACGCAGAACCATGCCGCTCGACAAGTAGCAGTAATGGAAAATGGAGAATGGATAATTGAGAATGAATGAGCGCCGCTGTGCGGCGAATTAAATCATCGCGCTTTGCGCGATACCGCAATTTTCAATTTTCCATTTTCAATTCTCAATTCGTATACAATTCTCTCAGGAGGTTAATTACTATGCAAAAGATTAACATTGCCGAAAAGTCCTTTAACCCGTTCGACCTGATCGGCCAGAAGTGGATGCTCATTTCCGCGGGCACCGAGGATAAGTGGAACACCATGACCGCCAGCTGGGGTGCAGTCGGCGTGATGTGGGGCAAGCCGAGCGCGACCTGCTACATCCGCAAGAGCCGCTTCACCAAGGAGTTTGTCGATGCGGGCGAGTATTTCACCCTGACCGTGCTCAAGGACGGCCACCGCGATGCGCTGAACAAGATGGGCTCCAAGTCCGGCCGTGACATGGATAAGATGCATGAGAGCGGCCTTACGCCGGTATTTGTCGAGGGTCAGCCGACCTTTGAGGAGGCCGAGCTGGTGCTGATCTGCCGCAAGCGCGGCGTGACCGACATCGCGCCGGACGATATGGACAAGGAAGTGCAGGACAAGTGGTACGGCGATCACGACTACCACACCATGTACATCGGTGAGATCGTAGCGGCCTACGAGAACTGATTTCACAGAAAATTCACCAATTCCACAAGAAAACGGTGTATCATAAAGCACAGGGCCGCAATGCGGCCCTGTATTCCCATTCAACTATTGATACCTCAAAAGGGAGGAGCGCAGTTCGTGAAAAAACGATTGCTCAGCCTGTTCACAGCCGCTGCGCTGCTGATCGGGATGCTGCCCGCAGCCTTTGCGGGCTATGAAAACTTTACCGTCAAAACGGCCTATCCGGCCGGACAGTTCACCGATGTGCCCGCGACCGAGTGGTACGCGGAGAATGTCCGTGCGGCGTATGAGTACGGCCTTGTGGACGGCGTGAGCGCCACAAAGTTCAGCCCGGACAGCTATCTGACGGTCGCACAGGCCATCAAGCTGGCGGCGTGCCTGCACAGCGTATACACGAACGGTACGTCGGAATTTGCATCCGCGCGGCCGTGGTATCAGCCGTATGTCAATTATGCACTGGAGAACGGCATCATCGCCTCGACCTACACGGATTACGAAAAAAAGGCGACCCGAGCTGTCTTTGCCGCCATCCTCGGCAACGCTCTCCCGGCGGAGGCGCTCGAGGAGATCAATTCCATTCCGGATAACGGCATCGCGGACGTATCCTCGACGGCGACCTACGCCGCGCAGGTCTACCGTCTGTATCGGGCTGGCGTGCTCACCGGCAGCAACAGTGCACACGATTTCAAGCCCAGCACCTACATCAAGCGCAGCGAAGTCGCGGCCATCGTCACCCGTATGGCGGACCCGACCCTGCGTAAGTCGTTCAGCATCGAGGTCAGCACCGGCATGACGGCGAACGAGATCTACGACGCCTGTGTGCCTGCCATCTTTAAGCTGTACGCCTATGACTACAAGAATAACATCCTCGGCATCGGCAGCGGCGTTGTGCTCAGCTCGCGCGGCGATGCTGTGACCTGCGGCCATCTGGTCAACGGCGTATACCGCCTCGTGGCGCAGATGTACGACGGCACCAAGCGCGAGGTCAGCATTTACAGCTTTGATGCGGATGCGGACATTGCCCATATCCGTGTTGTCGGCAGCACGCTGCCGTATCTGGACGTTTCCACCGAGGTCAGCACGGGCGACACGGTCTACGCGCTCGGCTATCCGGGCGGCGGCACGGCTAAGGTGGCGACCGGCAAGGTGCTCGACCCGGAAAACGATGATTACCTTGCGCCGATGATCGAAAGCAGCGCGCAGGTCATCAGCGGCAACTCGGGCGGCGCTCTCATCAATGACGAGGGCAAGGTCGTGGGCATCACGGTCAGCAGCAATGCGGGCGGCGTGCCGTCCTACTCGGTGCCTATCCGTTATCTCAGCAATCTGAGCAGCAGCGGCGACCCGGTTTCGCCCGGCGAGTACAGCCGCCAGCACAAGCCGGCAGCCTCGCAGTGCTATGCGGGCCATTATCCGGTGCCGGATTTCGGCACGGTGACGGATGTGCCGCAGCTCGGTGTGGTCAAGAGCGGCAGCACGACAACCTACTATTACAGCCTTGAGGCGGTGCGCTCGGGCAGCAAGCTGCTGCTCAAATACTACGCGGCGCTGGGTGAGAACACGTTCTACCAGTTCAGCGGCAGCGGCTTCACCTCGTCGGCCGGATACCCGTATTCGGTCAAGCTGTACGAAACAACTTATCAGGGCATCCCGGCCATCAGTGTCGCGGTTTCCAGCCTTGCAACGGCATCTATCGGCGGTCTGGTACAGACTGCCGATTTTCTTTTGCAGGAATTTGTGCAGTATGCATAACGGGATGCATCATCACTGGCGCGGGATGCATTTTCGCCCAAAATGCCATAAAAATAAAGAAAAGCGGGCAATCGCAAAATAAAAAACGAGTAAAATTTGCAATAAATAAAAATCCTAAAATTTACGCAAACGATTGAGTTGACGATGAAAATGCATGATTAGTCAAATTGCACAATATATTTCCTGCAAATCGGTATAATACTCCAATGGAATATTTCACCGTGAACGTGCTATAATGTGCTTGCGCGATAAAGAGAATGAGTACAAGAGAGAGCATCAATCGAAACGGAGGAAATACCCAAATGAAAAAGTACGTTTATATGTTCCCGGAGGGCAACGGTAAGATGCGTGAGCTGCTTGGCGGCAAGGGCGCGAATCTGGCAGAGATGACCGGACTCGGTATGCCTGTGCCGCAGGGCTTTACCATCAGCACTGAGGCCTGCACCCGGTATTATGAGGACGGCAAGACCATCTATCCCGACATTCAGGATCAGATCCTGGAGTACCTCGATAAGCTCGAAAAGACCACCGGCAAGACCCTCGGCGATCCCGAGCGCCCGCTGCTCGTATCCGTTCGTTCGGGTGCGCGCGCATCCATGCCCGGCATGATGGACACCATCCTCAACCTCGGCATGAACGACGAGATCTGCGAGGCTGTTGCCAAGCTGACCAATAACCCGCGTTTCGCACGCGATTCCTACCGCCGTTTCATCCAGATGTTCTCTGATGTTGTTATGGAGCTGCCCAAGTCCACTTTCGAGCAGTTTATCGATCAGGTTAAGGACAAAAAGGGCGTCAAGATGGACAATGAGCTCGATGCAGATGATATGTCCGAGCTGATCGTCCTGTTCAAGGATCACTACAAGAAGTCCCTCGGCGAAGATTTCCCGCAGGACCCGAAGAAGCAGCTGATGGAAGCTGTCCGCGCGGTATTCCGCTCCTGGGACAATCCGCGTGCGAACACCTACCGCCGCATGAACGACATCCCGCACAGCTGGGGCACCGCAGTAAACGTCCAGTCGATGGTATTCGGCAACATGGGCGAAACCTCGGGCACCGGCGTAGCCTTCACCCGCAACCCGGCCACCGGCGAAAAGAAGCTGTACGGCGAGTTCCTGATGAACGCACAGGGCGAGGACGTTGTAGCCGGCATCCGCACGCCGCAGCCGATCTCCGCACTGGCAGACACCATGCCGGAGGTTTATCAGCAGTTTGTTGACATTTCCAGCCGCCTTGAGAAGCATTACGGCGATATGCAGGATATGGAGTTCACCATCGAGAACGGCAAGCTCTATATGCTCCAGACCCGTAACGGCAAGCGCACCGCACAGGCAGCGCTCAAGGTAGCCGTTGATCTGGTAGACGAAGGCGTCTGCACCAAGGAGCAGGCCGTTATGAAGGTCGAGGCAAAGCAGCTCGATGCACTCCTGCACCCGACGTTCGATCCGGCAGCGCTCAAGGCCGCAACGCCGATCACCACCGGTCTGCCGGCATCGCCCGGCGCAGCCTGCGGCGCAGTTTACTTCACCGCTGACGCTGCAGCAAAGGCACACAAGGCCGGCATCAAGGCTGTTCTGGTCCGTCAGGAAACCTCTCCGGAGGACATCGACGGCATGGCTGTTTCCGAGGGCATCATGACCGCACGCGGCGGCATGACCTCGCACGCAGCTGTTGTAGCCCGCGGCATGGGCACCTGCTGTGTAGCAGGCGTTAACGGCATCAAGGTATCCGAGGAGGATAAGACCCTGACCTTTGCCGACGGCACCGTAGCCCACGAGGGCGACGTTATTTCGCTCGACGGCTCGACCGGCAACGTATATCTGGGCTCTATCGCAACGCAGGAAGCCGAGCTCACCGGCGATTTCGGCCGCTTCATGGGCTGGGCCGACGAGATCCGCACCCTGCACGTTCGCACCAACGGCGATACGCCGCGCGATGCAACGCAGGCCCGCAAGTTCGGCGCTGAGGGCATCGGCCTCTGCCGTACCGAGCATATGTTCTTCGAGCCGGCCCGTATCAAGGCGGTTCGCGAGATGATCATTTCCGACACGCTCGAGCAGCGCAAGGCCGCTCTGGCCAAGATCCTGCCGATGCAGCGCGGCGACTTTGAGGCGATCTACCGCGCAATGGGCGGTCTGCCGGTAACCATCCGCCTGCTCGACCCGCCGCTCCACGAGTTCCTCCCGCACGAGGATGACGAGATCAAGGAGCTGGCCGATGAGATGGGCGTAACCTTTGAGAAGCTCAAGGGCAAGGTCGAGAGCCTGCACGAGTTCAACCCGATGCTGGGCACCCGCGGCTGCCGTCTGGACGTTCTCTATCCGGAGATCGCAGAGATGCAGACCGAGGCCATCGTTTCCGCAGCCATCAACGTCTGGAAGGAAGACGGTCTGCACATCACCCCGGAGATCATGGTACCGCTGGTATCCGAGATCAACGAGCTGCGCTTTGTTAAGAAGGTCATCAAGGCCAAGGCTGACGAGCTGATCGAGCAGTCCGGCCTGAAGATGAAGTATATGGTCGGCACCATGATCGAAACGCCGCGTGCGGCTGTTACCGCCGGTGAGGTTGCCGAGGAGGCTGAGTTCTTCTCCTTCGGCACCAACGACCTGACCCAGATGACCTACGGCTTCTCCCGTGACGACGTAGGCCGCATTCTGGAAACCTACTTTGAGAAGAAGATCCTCGAGTCCGACCCGTTCGCTCGTCTGGATCAGAACGGCGTAGGCCGCCTCATCCGCTTCGCGGTAGCCGAGGGCAAGCGCACCCGTCCGGACATCAAGCTGGGCATCTGCGGTGAGCACGGCGGCGACCTGTCCTCCGTTGAGTTCTGCCACAACGTTGGCCTGAACTACGTTTCCTGCTCGCCGTTCCGCGTGCCGATCGCACGTCTGGCAGCAGCGCAGGCTCGCGTTAAGGAGCTTGGTCTGGCATAAATAAACCTCCCCTAAATATAGGAAAAGGCTTCGGAGCTTAGCTCCGAAGCCTTTTCTGCTGCTTTGAAAACGGTGTAAGAGGTTTGCAAACGTTGTAAGAGAAACGTAGGGCGGGCTGCCCTCAGCCCGCCGCGTAAATCATTTGCATATCGTAACAAACGGCGGGGCACTCCAGAGTGGCTTCTCTTGCCCTTCGGGCAATTCACCTTCTGAGGGCAGCCCGCCCTACAAAAATCGTTATCGAATCGCAAATGAGAAAGAAATCTTAAAGAATCTTCGTTACATCCTCCGCGATCTGCTCTGCGGTGAGGTGATTCTCCTCCAGTACCTCGTTGACGTCATAGCGGTCGAGAAACTCCTTTTTCAGGCCGAAGTTCAGCACCTTAACGTCGGAATCACCGTAGAACCGCGCGATCTTCTCGCCGAAGCCGCCGTCGAGCACGCCGTCCTCGAGGGTGATGACAACATCGTGGTCAGCCTTGAGGCTTTCCAGCAGGTCAGCATCCACGCCGGTGATATAATACGGGTTGATAAGGGTGGGATGCACACCGGTCTTTTTCCGGATGAGCGCTGCGGCCTGTTCACCGAGCGGGTAGAACGAGCCCAGACCGATGACAGCGACCTTTGCGCCCTTTTCCTTGACCTCGTAGGTGTTCAGTCTGCCGAAGTCCTTGGTGACAGCCTTGCCGTCGGAAACGAGCGGGCCGCCCGGCATACGGATAACGACCGGATGCTCGTTCTGCTCGATGCTCCAGTCGAGCATCGCCAGATATTCCTCCTTGGTGGTCGGTGCGAGGTAAACGAGGTTGGGGATGTTCGCCAGCATGGGGATGTCGTACAGGCCGAGGTGGGTCACATCGTTCATGCCGTAAACCGAGCCCCATGCAACGATGATGGTCGCCGCATTGTTGTTGATGCACAGATCCTGCGAGATCTGGTCGTAGGCGCGCTGAATGAACGTGCTGTACACGCCGTAGACCGGCTTGCCGCCGTTCGCCGCAATGCCGGAGGCCAGCGCGACTGCGTTCTCCTCGGCGATGCCGACATCGATGAACTGCTTCCCGGCCTTTTTACGCATCTCCTCGGTAAAACCGAGCACAGTCGGCGTGCCGGAGGTGATCATGCACACGGACGGGTCAGCCTGCATCTTCTTCAGCATAAAGTCGAGCGTGATGCTCTCGAAGCACTCGCCGCTCATATCCATCAGCGGTTCGCCGGTTTCCGGATGGAACGGGCCGCAGTAGTGCCATTCCTCCCTGTGCTGCTCGGCAGGCGCATAGCCCTTGCCTTTCTGGGTGACGATGTGGACAACGACCGGCTTTTTGGTGTCCTTGACGGCCTTGAACGCCTCAATGAGCGAAGCAACATCGTTGCCGTCGGCCACAAAGCGGTAATCCAGACCCATCGCACGGAACAGGTTGCACGCGGCCTTGCCGTTCGTTTCGCGCAGCAGGCGCAGATTCTGATACAGGCCGCCGTGGTTCTCAGCGATGGACATATCATTGTCATTGACAAGGATGATGAGGTTGCCGTCCAGCTCGGCCGCATAGTCGAGCGCTTCGAGCGCTTCGCCGCCGCTGAGCGAACCGTCGCCGATGATGGCTACCACATTGCCGTCCTCGCCTTTGAGGTCGCGGCCTTTCGCCAGACCGCACGCAAGGCTCACCGAGGTGGATGTGTGGCCGATGGTGAAGTGGTCGTGCTCGCTCTCGTGCGGGTTGCTGTAACCGGAAACGTCGTCGTAGTGCTCCTCGTACAGGAAGGCATCCTTACGTCCGGTCAGCATCTTGTGCGGATAGGACTGGTGGGAAACGTCGAACACGAACTTGTCTTTCGGGGATTCAAAAACGCAGTGCAGCGCAATGGTGGCCTCCACCATGCCGAAGTTCGGGCCGAAATGGCCGCCGTGACGGCTCAGCTTGGTCAGCAGCGCCTCGCGCATCTCGTCTGCAAGGACGTGCAACTGCTCGATGTTCAGCTTTTTCACATCAGCAGGGCCGTTGATGTTCTCAATATACATGGTTTTCCTCCTGAATTTTTTTCTAAGGCTACTCTATCACTTGGAGTATGCTCTAAGTCAAGCGCTTTTGCGAAAAAATACGCAAAAAAATAAGAGCACCTTTCACAAGGTGCTCTTACGCGCTCACAGAGCGGCTGAGAACACTTCTCCGCCGACCGTCCAGTAAACCGTGCCGTCCTGCACATACAGATTCTCGGCGCTGCGCTTGCAGCCTGCATGGAGAAAATCCGCCGTGCCGTCGGTGTTCAGCCGATAGAGATTGTAGCCGAAATCCTCGGCATTGCGGTAACGCGCGGTGTGCCCGAACACGAAACCGACCATCGTGCCATCGTCAAGGGCGGCATAGTTGGTGAAGTCAAAGCCCGCATACGGTGTCGCGCCGAGCTCGGACTGCTTCATCAGCGCCCGTTCACGCTGGTAGGCAGGGGATTCGAGGTAGGCCATGCTGTTGGGATACAGCATCGTATACGAGGGATATTTTTTGCCGGAGGCGGCTTTCCGGCCGATCTCTCCGACCTTTGTGCCGCAGCTCATGCAGAATTTCGCGCCGTCCGGCAGTTCTGTGCCGCAGTTCATGCAAAACATAGTCGATCGCTCCTTTTCCTATAAGTATATCGAGCGGGAGCGGGCTTGTCAATTCGGGTCAGTCCGCGATGTCCTGAAGCAGCACAGAGAGGGTAAAGACCTGTTCCTCCCAGTGCCAGGTCAGCATACCGTGCGCCTGTTCGGCGGTCTGCCGCATGGATTTGATGCCGTAGCCGTGCGCGGCGGCATCGGCCTTGGTGGTGAGCAGGGCATCGCCGATGGCCTTGACGGGCCGGTCGGCGGCGTTGGTGACGATGAGCGACACCATGCGGCCTTTCTGGCCAATCTGCACCTTGATGAACGGCTTTGCGCTGTGCGCGCAGGCTTCGACGGCGTTGTCGAGCGCACCGGCCAGAATGAATGCGAGCTGCGGCTGCTCGATGTGCTCCAGCTCAAGCAGAGCGATGTGGAGGTCAAACGGGATCTCGGGGTGCTCGGCCATCTTCGCGGACAAAACGGCATCGATGAACGGCATACCGTTGTCGATCATTTTAGAGGGCTGAAGTTTTTCCTGAAATTTTGCAATGTATTGGGACAGCTTTTCCATCTCGCCGACCTCGATGTAGCTGCGGACATTGAGCAGAATGTTTTTCAGATCGTGTCGCTGCACCGCGACCTGCCGGTTGGCCTCGTAGAGGGCGGTATAGTGCTGTACCTGATCCTGCTGCATCTCGCGGAGGTGGGCAAGCTGCATCCGCTCACGCTGCACGCGCAGCTGGTCGTTCCAGAGATATAGACAGCCTGCAATCGCGGCAATCAGCAGCGCACAAAGGATAAGGGCAGGAACAAGATAAGCGGTGTCAGTGAACGTAACGACCAACTCGATTACGCTATAAACCAGCACCATGATCAGGAACAGGATAAATGCAGTCATTTGGGGACGATGCTTTTTGAAAAATTTCATAAGCTGTAAGGCGATAAAAAGATAAAGCGCCTCAAAAACCGAACCGCCAACTGCAATCAAAGCGAAATAGACGGTGGTGTCGGCCTGCACCATGCCGATAGGGGTGAACATACGCGCGATTAAAAAGCTGGTGCCCTCGGCAATTACCGCAATAACATAAATCGAAAAAGAAATAAAGAAACGGTAAAGCCAAGGTTCACGATAGCAGAAAGTGAACAGAAAGATAGCCGCGATAGATGTCAGAGAGTTGATGATAAGGTTATAGGATACCTCTGTTTGCAGTGTGATGAGCAATCCGGAAAAAAGCGCAAGCAGAAGCATCACGGGTGATGGAATATTTTTTCGTTGCAGAACTCTGTCTAAACAAAGCCATTCGATGATATTCGGGACGAACGCAGAAATTGCATAACCTAAAGTCTGCATGAACAAATCTCCTTTATATGGGTATCAATCCCATTATACCGTGCAGGAGAGGGTTTCCAATAGACACTTTTGCACGGAAAGCCGACACTTTTGCATCTGCCGCAGGTGCAATCCACTGAATACAAGAAAAAACCGTCTTTTCAAAGAAAAGACGGTTTTCAGTGGCAGCCGAAGAAGGATTCGAACCCTCACAAACAGAGTCAGAGTCTGTCGTGCTACCTTTACACAATTCGGCTATTTATTAAGTTTTGCTGTCGTTTTTGATGTCTTATCGCTGACGACTTGTTTAGTATATATCAGAAACCCGATTTCGTCAACCCTTTTTTTAAAATTTTTTGAAAAAACTTTTCGAGGAGGAAAACCGCCGGTTTTCACGGCGGCCGTCCCTCGCGCTCGAGTGCCTCACGGAGCTTCTCTAAGGCCCGTTTTTCGATGCGCGAAACATAGCTGCGGGAGATGCCGAGCTGTGCTGCGATCTCGCGCTGCGGCAGGGGAGCGGCCAGCCCGATGCCGTACCGCAGCCGGATGATCTCGCGCTCACGCGGCGACAGACAGCCCGCCAGCGCGCGGTGCATCGCGTGGTAGCGGTCCTGTTCCTCGACGGCGGTCAGGCCGCTGTCCTCGCAGCTGATGACATCCTGAAGCGCCAGCGCGTTGCCGTCGCCGTCGCTCTCCAGCGTGTCCGACAGCGACAGCTCGCCCGCACTCTTGCGCTTCTGCCGGAAATACATCAGCAGCTCGTTCTGGATGCACTTGGAGGCGTAGGTCGCCAGCCGGATATTCCGGTCGGCCTTGAACGTGTTCACTGCCTTGATGAGCCCGATCGTCCCGATGGAGAGCAGGTCGTCCTGCTCGGCGCTGGCGGCGTAATACTTCTTTACAATGTGTGCCACCAGCCGCAGATTGTGCTCGATCAGCTTCTCGCGGGCTTTTTCGTCGCCGTCCTGCTGCATCCGGCGCAGCAGCGCGGCCTCCTCATCGGGCGTGAGCGGCTTGGGAAACGACCCGTCCGCGCCCTGTACGCGCAGCACAAAGAAGAAAAACGCGCCGCCGAGCGCAAATAACGCAGGAAACAGCATGGAGAGCACCTCATTTCAGTAGAATAGTCCCATTTTATTCTTCTGCCGCGCGGAATAGCACAGACAAAATATAGGGCTTGTAATTTGACAGGAAATCCAGTATAATATAGTGAGTATTTACAGCAAAATGCATAGGGAGGTGTAACCATGGTTATGGCATTGGACAAAATGCCGGCTCTGTCGGATTACGGCACAATCATCGCGCAGTTTCTGCCGTTTGTAGTGCTGATCGTCGTATTCTACTTTTTCCTGATCCGTCCGCAGCGCAAGCGCGACAAGCAGGAGCGTGATATGCGTAACTCCATCGAGATCGGTGACGAGATCTCCACCATCGGTGGTTTCATTGGCCGCGTTGTCAGCATCAAGGACGACGTTCTGGTCATCGAGTCTTCGAGCGACCGCACGAAGCTCAAGATCTACCGCTGGGCTATCCGCGGTAAGGAGGCTCCGGCGACCGAATCGGTCGAGGCGCCCAAGGAAGCAAAGAAGGACGCAAAGTAATAACCCCATTTCTTGCCGAATACCATGATACAGATCAAGTTCGGCGGGAGGCTATGAAATGATGAGAAAAACCACTGAGGGTCAGTCGCCGGCTGGCATTCTGCTGCCGTCGGTGCTCACCGGATTGCTTACGACCCTGCTGCTCATGCTGATCGGCGCGGTGCTCGTTTACCGCGGCGCACTGGCAGAGGGAGCGACCGCGCCCTGTGCGCTGGTGTTCCTTGCAGCCGGCAGTGCGCTGGCCGCACTGATCGCTGCAAAGCGTGCGGAGGCGAACCAGTTTTACTGGTCGCTCGGCGCGGGATCTGCGGTTTTTCTGGTCCTGCTGATCGCTGCGGTACTGCCGCTCGGTCAGCCCATCCACGTTGTACGCACGGTGGTCAGCCTGCTCTGCACACTGATCGCCTCGGCACTGGGCGGCTTCGTCGGTGCCAATATGCGGAAAAAGAAGCGATACAGTCACATCAAAAAATAGGAGGGAAATCACATGAAGCATATTTCTACCCTGACTTCTGCTACCCTGAAGCAGACCGCTGCACACGGCGGCTGCGGCGAGTGCCAGACTTCCTGCCAGTCTGCCTGCAAGACCTCTTGCACCGTAGCAAACCAGAAGTGCGAGCACGCGAAGTAAATCGCTGCTGAAAAGGCAAAAGCAAGGCGCGCCTCAGGGTGCGCCTTGTTCCTGTATATCGGAGGAAAATAAATGATTCATCGTTATCAGAAAAAAGGGCTGAATTTCGTGCTCGATGTCAACTCGGGCGCGGTACATCTGCTCGATGACATCAGCTATGCAGTGTCCGGACTGCTGGATGAGAACATGGAGGATACCTGCCCGCAGAGCATCGTCGAGGCGCTGCCGCAGTACACCGCCGAGGACGTCCGCGAGGCCTATGACGAGCTGTACGAGCTGAAAAAGGCCGGTCAGCTGTTCGCGCAGGATGATTACATTGACGTAAGCCGCTACATTCCGGTGAATGCACCGGTCAAGGCATTGTGCCTGCACGTCGCGCACGACTGTAATCTTCGCTGCAAATACTGCTTTGCATCCACCGGCGACTTTGGTCAGGGCCGCAAGATCATGCCGCCCGAGATCGCCAAGAAGGCCATCGATTTCGTTATCGCGCGTTCCGGCGTGCGTCACAACATCGAGGTCGATTTCTTCGGCGGCGAGCCGCTCATGGCGTGGGATACCGTAACGCAGACGGTCGATTATGCCCGCAGCCTTGAGGAGAAGTATAACAAGAAGTTCCGCTTTACCATCACCACCAACGGCCTGCTGCTCGATGCGGACAAGCGCAAGTACATCAACGAGAACATGGACAACTGCGTGCTGTCGCTCGATGGCCGCCGTGAGGTCAACGACGAGTTCCGCAAGACGGTTGCCGGCACGGGCAGCTACGACACCATCGTGCCCAAGTTCAAGGCGCTGGTGGACGAGCGCGACCCGAACCTCGACTACTACGCACGCGGCACGTTCACCTCGCACAACCTCGACTTTGCCGAGGACGTGCTGAGCATCGCGGATGCAGGCTTTGACCGCCTTTCCGTCGAGCCGGTAACGGCTGACCCGGGCTGCGGCTACGATCTGACTGAGGCCGACCTGCCCAAGATCGAGGCCGAGTACGACCGCCTGACCGACATCATGCTCGAGCGCAAAAAAGAGGGCAAGCCGTTCACGTTCTTCCATTTCATGGTCGATCTGGATCAGGGCCCGTGTGTTGTCAAGCGTCTGCGCGGCTGCGGCGCGGGCTACGAGTATGTAGCCGTAACGCCGGACGGCGACATCTATCCCTGCCACCAGTTTGTCGGCAAGGAGGAGTTCAAGCAGGGCAGCGTGCTCGACCAGTCCTTCAACATGGACATCGCGCAGAAGTTTGCCGGCATGAACATCTATTCGCGCCCGAAGTGCCAGAAGTGCTGGGCGAAGTTCTACTGCTCGGGCGGCTGCTCGGCGGCGAACTACAACATGAACCACGATATGAACGACTCCTACGACCTCGGCTGCGAGATGGAGCGCAAGCGTCTGGAATGTGCAATTTACCTGAAAGCGGTAGACAAAATTTGTGCAAATCAGTCGAAGTGACAAATCGTAAAAAGATTATGTAAAATCCGTTGCGAAACGAGCGGTTTGTGCGTATAATTGCTCTTGTATTTTGAAATGCCCTGTGAAGGAGATGATATTATGCCGCAGAATGTACTGGTATCCGTGCTTGGAGAAGGTGAATACCTTCAGAAGCTGGTTCGCGCCACTCTGGTGAACGAGGTCGTACCGCAGCGCAATCTGTTCCTGTCCGCGAAGAATGCGGCAGCCTGCAAGGCTGCAGAGGGCTATGACGAAGTTCGCATCTGTGAGGACGAGCAGGCCGCCGTCATCAAGAGCGAGATCGTGCTGCTCACCGCATCCAAGCGGGAAATGCCGACCGAGCTCGCCATGATCTCGAGCAGCTCGCAGAAGCGCGTGGTGGTTTCCGTGTGCGACAACGAAAAGGTCGATCTGGCCTATCTGTCCGAGCGCATCGCTGCCGCGACTGAGCTGATCGCCGCTGTGCTGCACCGTGATGAAAACGGCAAGCTGTATGCCACTTACGAATCCAGCAAAAAGGTACGCCCGTTCCTGCGTAAGCCCTGCGAAGATCTGGTAAACGCCATGTGCGACCTGATCAACGCGGAAGAAGCTGCCCAGTGATCGGGTTCTAACCGAACGAAACCGAGAATATGCTGTTCTATGACTTTTCCGAGGGGGAAGACGTATGAACAAACAGCATATTCTCGGTTTTTTTGATGATCTGGTGCGGACACCGGTGTTCCTGTTCCTGTGCGCGATGTTTTTGTGCGGCGCGGCGGCGGGCGGACTGACCGGTCTGTATGCCGGCGAGGGAGATGGCGCAGTGGTGCTCTCCGCCATGCTGGCCGAGCTGCCCGCGCACCTGATGCAGAGCGTACTGTGCGCGCTCGTGTGGGTCACACTGCCGCTGGTCTGCGCCTTTCTGCGGCCGACCGAGCTGCTGCTGAGCGCGGTCGTGGCGGCACGCGGCTTTGTGCTGGCAATGACAGTTGCCGTCAGCATAGGCGACGGGACGGGCATCCTGACGGCAGGCGCGGCGGGTTTGCCCGCCGTGCTGAGCGTGTCGGCGCTGCTGGCCGCGTGCGCGATGGTCTGGCAGGGCGGCGAAGCCAGCGGGCGGTATTCGCTGCGTACCTGCCGTCTGCCGTATCTGCTGTGCGGCACGATGGCGGTCGTGAGCGCATTGCTCCGGGCCGGTATCGCGGCACTGTGCAATGTGTAATTCTGCACAGAATCGCACAAATGCACGGACACAGAATTGAGAATGGAAGTGTTTTATTTTCCATTTTCAAGTATCAATTTTCCGTTCTGCGATCCGACAAATCCAAATTTATCCAACAAAGGCTCGATTTCTCTGCTCGAGCCTTTGTTGTTGCAATTTCGACAAATCCATGCTAATATTTAGTTAGATTAACGAACTAACGGAGAGGCAGCGCGGACATGGAAGATGCAGAGCAGCTCAATTCCTTTCTGGTCGATGTGTTCGGCCGGATCAATAAAATCGAAGAACGCGCCATGGCAGGCGGACTGGGCAGCTCGGTGTCCATCACCGAGATACACATTATTGAAAAGATCGGGGATAAAGAGCCCGTGCGTATGAGCGAGGTCGCCAAATCCATCGGTGTTACGCTGGCAACCCTGACCGTCGCGTGCGATAAGCTGGTCGCCAAGGGACTGGTGCGCCGTGCCCGCAGTCAGGAGGATCGCCGCGTGGTCAATATCCTGCTCACTGACAAGGGCAGGGCGGCGTATGAGTACCACAAGGACTTTCACGAGCGTATGATCGCCTCGCTGGTGGATACGCTCTCGCCCGAGCAGACCGCGCTTCTGGTGCAAAGTCTGGAGAAATTGCAGGACTTCTTCCGCCACGAGGAAGCAGCCGTGGAGGGAGAACCCAATGGATAACCTGATATTCTGTCTGAACGCCACCGTGCCCATCTTTGCCATTATCGTGCTGGGCCGCTGGCTGCGAAGCAAAAACTTTTTCACCAAACAAACGCTGACCGACATCGATCGTCTGTCGTTCAAGGTGCTGCTGCCGATCTTGCTGTTCCGCGACATCGCACAGGGGCGCATCACCGAGCAGTTCGACCCGGTATTTTTCTTTTTCTGTGCGGGCGCGACGACCGTGTATTTCTTTGCCGTCTGGATCGGCGCATCCATTTTCCTCAAGGATAAGAGCATGGTCGGTGCGTTCACACAGGGCGCGTTCCGCGGCTCACAGGCGATTCTGGGCGTGGCTTTCGTGCAGAATCTGTACGGCGATGCCGGACTTGTCCCGCTGATGATCGTGGCGAGCGTGCCGCTGTATAACATCTTCTCGGTGCTGGTGCTCACCGTCACCGCGCCGGACGTACAGCAGGTGGACCACCGCGGGCTGGTCGGCAAAACGCTGCGCGGCATCATCACCAATCCGATCATTCTGGGCATCTTCGCGGGTCTGCCGTTCTCGCTCCTCGCGATCGACTTCCCGCCCATGCTGGACAAGGGCCTCGCGATGCTGGGCAACTGTGCCACACCGATGGCGCTCCTGAGCATCGGCGCAGGCTTTGAGGGCGCAAAGGCTATCAAAAAGCTCGGCCCGACCTGTGCCGCCGTGTTCATCAAGCTGGTGCTGCTGAGCGTTATCTTCCTGCCTGTCGGTGTCGCCCTCGGCTTCCGTGAACAAACGCTGGTCGCCATCGTCATCCTGTGCGGTGCACCGAGTACCGCCTCGGGCTACGTCATGGCAAAGAACATGGGCGGCGACCATGTGCTGTCGTCGTCCATCATCGTGCTCAGCACCGCGCTGAGTGCGGTTACGCTGACATTGACCCTGTTCATCCTGCGTTCGCTGGCGCTGATCTGACAATCAGAAGAAAACCTATCCCATATCATCAACAAAACGAATCGGGCGGCGCAGACACGCCGCCCTCGCACTTGTTAAACCATCAGACCGCAAAACCAGTGCAATCTGCCGCGAACCCGCCGCGAAATGGGACGGCCAATGGCCGTCCCTACGGAAAACGTGAACCGATACCGTTCCTTTTTGTATCTCACCGATGTAATCACCACCGAGGTATCCCAAAGGGAAACGGGGAGATTCACAAGAGGGGTGGAAACCGTAGGTGTCCATCCCTCTTGTGCGCCCAGCGGCGTCAGCGCAGATTCCGCCTGCTTGGAAAGCAGCCACATCCATCAAAAAGAAAGGAGCCGCTCATGCTGACCTACCACCTCACACCGCACGCCGCCCAGCCGCTCTACGAGCAGCTCTACCACGCCGTCCGCGCGGATATTATGTCCGGCGCCCTGCCCGGCGGCACGCGCCTGCCGAGCAAACGCCAGCTGGCCGCCAATCTGCGTATCAGCCAGATCACGGTCGAAACCGCCTACGGCCAGCTCACCGCCGAGGGCTATATCGCCTCTGCACCTCGCCGCGGCTACTTCGTGCAGCCGCAGCTTGCCGTGCCGCAGACCGAGCCGCAGGAGCCCGCCGTGCCTGTTCTGCCGCCGGTTTCCGCACCGGCGGAGGAATATCCCTATGATTTCCGCACGGATTTCGTTGATAACGGCTGTTTTCCGTTCTCCACATGGGCGCGGCTGTCCCGCAGCGTGCTGAGTGAATATTCCAGCGCACTCCTCCGCGCGACTGACCCGTGCGGCGCAGCCGAGCTCCGCGAGGAGATCGTGCGCTACCTGCACGACTTCCGCGGCATCAACGTTTCGCCGGATAATATCCTCATCGGTGCGGGCTCGGAGTACCTGATGCACCTTGTCATCCAGCTTCTTGGCCGCGATCGTGTGTACGCGCTCGAGAATCCCGGCTACCGCAAGCTGTACCAGATATTCACCGCGAACGGTGTCACCGTGCGTCCGACTCCGCTGGACAAGCAGGGCCTGCGGGCCGATGCGCTCGCCGCGAGCGATGCCTCGGTCGTGTACCTCACGCCGTCGCACCATTTTCCGCTCGGCACGGTGATGACCGCCGCCCGTCGACTGGAGATCCTGCGCTGGGCCTCGGAAACGCCTGACCGCTATATCATCGAGGACGATTACGACAGCGAGTTCCGTTACGCCTCGCGCCCGATACCCGCGCTGGGTGAGCTCGACCGCACGGGCCGCGTGGTCTACGTCAATACGTTCGCGAAAAGCCTCGCGCCCGGACTGCGTATCGGCTATCTGGTGCTGCCGAACGCGCTGATGGCGCGCTACCGCGAGAATTTCTCGCGCTATTCCTCCACTGTGCCGAGCTTTGACCAGCATACGCTGGCGGCGTTCATGCATACAGGCGGGTTCGAGCGGCATATCAGCCGCAGCCGCAAAATTTATCAGGCACGCCGCGATGCGCTGATGGCAGCGCTCGACAGAGAACTGGCCGACCTGCCGCACGAGGTTTCGCGTTCGGAGGCCGGACTGCACCTGCTGCTGCATATGCGAAACGGGATGCTCGAGCGTGAGCTCATCGACCGCGCGAAAGCGGTCGGCGTGCGTGTGTATCCGCTGTCGGCATATTATACGCCGCCGGTCAAGCCGCCGCGGGCAACGCTCGTGCTGGGCTACGCCGGTCTGACCGAGCAGCAGATCGACGAGGCGGCAAAGCTGCTCCGGCAGGCTTGGAGTTAATAGAAAATGGTGAATGAACGCAGGCTTTGCGCTCGTTTACAAGGCATAACAAAAACGAGGACATATTCATCGGATATGTCCTCGTTATTCGTTTGGTTTATCCTTTTTCTTCACCGAATTGGCAAAAATGACCGACTGGTCGCCAAACCTGCGCCGCAGCGCATCCACCGTCCGGTCGAGCTTGTGCTGACGGTCGCGCTTCTGTATATCCTCGGCGGCCTCGAACAGCGAGAGCTGCTCACAGGTCTGGTCCTCGGGCAGCAGATTGGCCGCCGTGACCGACAGCAGCCGCACGGGCTTGTTCATCGGCCAGTGGTCGAGCAGCAGCCGCATGGACAGGTCGATGAGCTCACGGGTGGAGCTGGTGGGCCGCTCGAGCGTCACCTGCCGCGAACGGTTGTGAAACTCCGGGTCGCGGATGCCGAGCTGCACGGTCTGGCACACCATGCCGCGCTTTCTCAAACGCCTGCCGACATTGTCGCACAGCGCGGTCAGACCCATGCGGCACTCGTCCGCACCGAGCAGATTGTGCGCGAACGTCATGCTGTTGCCGACCGACTTGACCTCGCGCTCGGCGTAAAACGAGCGCACGGGCTCGTCATCCTCGCCGCGGGCGTAGCGCAGCAGCATATCGCCGCTCTTGCCGAAAATGCTGTGCAGGAACGCCGGGTCGCACGCCGCCAGCTCACCGATGGTACGCACGCCCAGCCGGTTCAGGCGGTCGCTGGCGCGTTTGCCGACATAGAGCAGCGTGTTCGCGGGCATGGGCCACACGCGCTCCCTGAAGTTCTCGCGGGAGAACACGGTCGTGCCATCCGGTTTCTTGTAGTCGCTGCCGAGCTTGGCGAACGCGCGGTTAAACGACACGCCGACCGAGATCGTCAGCCCGACCTCCTCACGCATCCGGCGGCGCAGCTCATCCGCGATGTGCTCGCCAGAACCGAACAGGTGCATCGAGCCGGTGACATCGAGGAACGACTCGTCAATGCCGAACGGATCGACAAGATCGGTGTATTGCAGGTAAAGCTCGTTGCATTTGCGTGAATATTTGACATATTCCGCGCGGTGCGGCGCGACCAGCCGCAGCTCCGGGCATTTCCGCTTGGCCTGCCAGATGGTTTCGGCGGTCTGGATGCCGAATGCCTTGGCCTGCTCGTTTTTGGCGAGGATGATGCCGTGGCGGCTCTCCGGGTCGCCGCAGACAGCGCTCGGACCGTCCGCGAGCGTAGGGTCGAGCAGCGTTTCCACGCTGGCGTAAAACGAGTTGCAGTCGCAGTGCAGAATGGTCCGGTCCATCGGCGTTTCCCTCCCATCGAACGGATGTTTGTGTATTCTGCATAGATTATATCGTAAAAAACTGTGCTTGACAAGTGGGAGGAAGAAGCGCATACTTGTAACTGCAAGCAAGGGTGCCGTGATGAGCGGCTGAGAGGGCGAGAGCCTAACCTTTTGAACCTGTTGGTTAGCACCATCGTAGGGAAGCTGTTGCATATACAAGAAATTTGATGCTCTGGTTTTACCGCATGGTGAAACCGGAGCATTTTTTCTTGCAGAAAAGAGGATATTTGCATGAAAGTTAACGGAAAAGACCGAGCAGTACCCGCAGAGGGCACCGTGCTGGGTCTGCTGAATGAGCTCGGCCACGACCCGCAGCGCGTAGCGGTGGAGAAGAACGGTGCTATCATCCCGCGCGCACAGTTTGCGGAGGAGAAGCTGACCGATGCCGACCATCTGGAAGTCGTGTGCTTTGTGGGTGGCGGCTGATACCGCAGAAATTCGCACGCCGCAAGCGGCACACAAATTTCTCACTGGTAGGAAAACCGAGATACCTTCTCCCGGTTTTCATGGAAATTGCAATGCGATTTCCAATCGAATGACACGCTGCGCGTGATAACAGGAGAATCCCCATGATTTTAACCAAAGAACAACTGCATGATGCGCTGGTGGAGCGCCACGGCGCGGAGATTCAGGCCAGGCTGGACAACGCCTGTGTCGGCATTGCGGGTCTGGGCGGACTGGGCTCCAACCTTGCCATTTTTCTGGCGCGTCTGGGTGTCGGCCGCCTCATCCTCGTAGATTTCGATGTGGTGGACATCACCAACCTGAACCGTCAGCATTACATGATGAAAGACCTCGGCATCCCGAAAACGCTCGCGTTGGTCGAGCAGCTCGAGGCCATCAATCCGTATCTCACCTACGAAACCTATACCGAGCGGGTCATTCCGTCCAACGTGGAGCGGCTGTTCTCGGAATGCGATGTGGTGGTCGAGGCGTTCGACAAGCCCGACCAGAAGGCCATGCTGCTCGAGAATCTGCTCACCAAGCTGCCGGAAAAGCCGGTCGTGTCGGGCAGCGGCATGGCAGGGTACGGCTCGGCCAACCTCATCAAGACCGAAAAGCGCTTCGGCCATGTCTATCTCTGCGGCGACGGCACGAGCGACGTAGCCGACGGCCTCGGCCTGATGGCGCCGCGCGTAGCGGTGTGCTCGGCGCATGAAGGCACGATGGTGCTGCGCCTGCTCATTGGCGAAACGGAGCCGTAAATAGAAAACGGAGAACGAAAGCCGCAGCTTTCATTCTCCATGCTCCATTATTCTTCCGGCTGATCGGAACCGCAGTGCGCGCATTTTACGGCCTTGAGCGGAATTTCGCTGCAGCAGAACGGGCACGTTTTGGTGGTCGGCTCAGCGGGTGCTTCGGGCTTCTTGCCAAGGCTGGTCAGCTTGTTGACCGCCTTGAGCAGACAGAACAGCACGAACGCCATAATGAGGAAGTTGATGACCGAGGTAATGAATGCACCGTAGCGCAGCTCGACCGGGCCGAGCATAAGTACAAAGCCGCTCAGATCGGTGCCGCCGAGCAGACCGATGATCGGATTGATAAGGTTTTCGGTCAGCGAGGTGACAATGCTGGTGAAAGCGCCGCCGATGATAACACCGATGGCCATGTCCATCACGTTGCCGCGCAGCGCGAAGGCTTTGAACTCTTCGATAAACTTTTTCACTTTTACATTCCCCTTTCGATTTAATAAGATAATTTTATACGTTTCCCGCAAAAGGGTCAAGGGTAACACACAAATCCATAAAATATCACCCTGAAAAGGAGTTTTACACATGAAAGATACACTTATCATCGGCGGACATGAGTTCCAGTCCCGTTTTATCCTGGGTTCCGGCAAATATTCGCTCGACCTCATCAATGCCGCCGTGCAGAACGCCGGCGCGCAGATCATCACGCTGGCGCTGCGCCGCGCGAATGAGGGCGGCACGGCCAACATCCTCGACTACATCCCGGAGGGCGTAACGCTGCTGCCGAACACCTCGGGCGCCCGCAACGCGGACGAGGCGGTACGCATCGCCCGTCTGTCGCGTGCGTGCGGCTGCGGCGATTTCGTCAAGATCGAGATCATGCGCGACAGCA
Source organism: uncultured Agathobaculum sp. (assembly GCA_934504345.1). GTDB lineage: Bacteria > Bacillota > Clostridia > Oscillospirales > Butyricicoccaceae > Agathobaculum. Next base: position 66,055 of record CAKSVR010000004.1, read on the forward strand.
AATACCTGCTGCCGGACAATCAGGAAACCATCCGCGCGACCGAGATCCTCGCCAACGAGGGCTTTATCGTTATGCCGTATATGTACCCCGATCTGAACGTTGCCCGTGATCTGGTGAACGCCGGTGCGGCCTCCATCATGCCGCTGGCAGCGCCTATCGGCACGAACAAGGGCCTTGCCACCCGCGAGTTCATCAAGATCCTCGTTGACGAGATCGACCTGCCGATCATCGTCGATGCGGGCATCGGCCGTCCGTCGCAGGCGTGCGAGGCGATGGAGATGGGCTCGGCAGCCATCATGGCGAACACCGCCATCGCTACTGCGGGCGATATTCCGGCCATGGCCGAGGCATTCAAGAAAGCCATCGAGGCGGGCCGCACCGCATACCTCGCGGGTCTGGGCCGCGTGCGCGAAACCGCATCGGCTTCTTCGCCGCTGACCGGATTTTTGCAGGACTAAAATCAGCGTGCCGAGGTCGTCACGCCCTACGACAACGTACATTCCGTAGGGTGCGGCGACTCGGCGCACCGTATATCCTATAAATCCCCCGCTATTCCAACCGAAAGAAAGGTATTTGTCATGGAAAACGAAAAAACGGAGATCATCTCCGCAAAATACATCACCGCGGAAACCGACCACATGGAATACCAGCCGGGCATGGACAACATCGGCTCGGAGGTACAGGACGAAGTCATTTCCCGCATGAACGCCTATGATGCGGATTCCTATACCGCCGCTGATGTTCTGCGTGCGCTCCGCAAGGACGTACTCACGCCGGAGGACTTCGGCGCGCTGCTCTCTCCGGCGGCGCTGCCGTTCCTCGAGCAGATGGCCCAGCGGGCGCAGATGGAAACACGCAAGCACTTTGGCAACTCGGTGCAGATGTTCACACCGCTGTATATCGCCAATTACTGCGAGAATTACTGCATTTACTGCGGTTTTAACTGTCATAATAAGATCCGCCGTGCCAAGCTCGATATGGACGAGGTCGAGCAGGAGCTCAAGGCCATCGCGGAAACCGGCTTGCAGGAGATCCTGCTCCTGACCGGCGAGAGCCGTGCCATGTCGCCGGTATCTTATATCGGTGAGGCCGTCAAGCTGGCGCGCAAGTATTTCCGCGTGATCGGCATCGAGATTTACCCGCTGAACGTGGAGGAGTACGCTTATCTGCACGAGTGCGGCGTGGACTACGTCACCGTCTTTCAGGAAACCTACGACGACCAGAAGTACAAGACCCTGCATCTCGGCGGCCACAAGCGTATCTTCCCGTATCGCCTGAACGCGCAGGAGCGTGCCCTGATGGGCGGTATGCGCGGCGTGGGCTTTGCGGCGCTGCTCGGTCTGTCCGATTTCCGCAAGGATGCCTTCGCCACCGGCCTGCACGCCTATCTGCTCCAGCGCAAGTACCCGCACGCGGAGATCGCATTCTCGTGTCCGCGCCTGCGCCCCATCATCAACAACGATAAGATCAACCCGAAGGATGTCCACGAGCCGCAGCTGCTTCAGGTCATCTGCGCGTACCGCATCTTCATGCCGTTCGCATCCATTACTATCTCGACCCGCGAGCGGGCGGGCTTCCGCGATAATATCATCGGCATCGCGGCAACGAAAATCTCGGCGGGCGTAGATGTCGGTATCGGCGGTCACTCCGGCGAGGAAAAGGGCGATGAGCAGTTCGAGATTTCGGACGGCCGTTCGGTCGATGAGGTCTATAACGCCATTTATGAGCACGGTTTGCAGCCGGTCATGGCAGATTATCTTTACGTTTGATAAATTTTGCTGTGTCGATACACAGCAGCAGCTTTCTGGTGCACGCGAGGCGGGTAGCACAACGCCGCAGATGGGCGGCAACCCTTTTCTCGGCACTCTTTACATGGTGCAACCGAGTTGCGTTAGCAATACGCCGTTTCCGGGCGGCGGGAACGTTTTCCAAAAGGATAGACACCCCCTACGGTGGTATGCCCGTAGGCCGCTAAACCTTATTCCCGCGCCGTGCGCGGATTAAATGAGTGCTATCCTCTTGGGACTCCATCTTCCGCCCTTTTTGGGATACCTCGGCGCACGGAACAGCTGCGCCGTTCCTATTTGTGCTCGGGACCGAAAAAGGAGAACGGCAGTACCGCTACCGGTTCGTAGGCCGCAAAGCGCCATTCCTTTCACAGCTGCGCTCAAGCCGTTAACGGTCTGCGGCAGTATTTACGCAAAACCCGTGCAATCTGCCGTGATAACGCCGCAGCAGCGCGGAAAACGGAAGCCGATACCCGTTCCTTTATGCGAGTTACTTACGAAGTAGGGCCGTAAGGCCCGTTCGCGAGATTGCTGAGGGAAAGGCAGGAGTTCAAAGAGGGAGGGAAACCGTAGGTGTCCCTCCCTTTTTGCGCCCGCCGCGCGTGGGCCCGTTCCCGCGCTCCGCAGAGCGCGAAACTCCCCAGCCCGGAAACGGCGTATCGCTCACGCAACTCGCGTGCACCAGATAACGGCTGCCGAGGAATGGGCTGCCGCCCACAGGCGCACGGCCTGTACGTCAAAAAAATAAAAGCCATCCGAATGGATGGCTTTTATTTTTGGAGCAGGGTACGGGAGTCGAACCCGCCTCTGTGGCTTGGGAAGCGACCGTTCTACCGATGAACCAACCCTGCACGCAATGATATAATTGTAAAGGGCAAACGTCCATTTGTCAAGGGCTGACGGCGGTTTTTACACGCGTTTTTCCGCGTGCAGGCGACAAAAAGGCCGCCGTGCACTGCACGACGGCCTCGTTTCACTCAAAACTTACTTGTGGTTTCTGGAAAATCCGCGATAAGCAATGTTGTCCTTCCATGCACAGCCGGCATTGCACATTGCCATGGATTCGCCGATCATGCCGAGTGCGTGGATGTAGTTCTTCTTCGTCATATAAATTACCTCCTCAGGTCCGTCCTTTGACGGTTTCCGTGTGGTTTTTCTTTCTTTTGTTTACGATACTATTATACCGTATCCGCGAAAAAACACAATACGCAATTTCGTCATATTGCATTAAAACTATGAAAAGTTTTTGTGCAATAATACCAATTCACGAAAGGGCAGAAAAACGGCGTATGTCCGCAGACATACGCCGTCGGGATGGTTACTTTTTCACGCCGGTATACGGGCGCAGGTCGAGCAGAGCGCGTTCCACGCTCCAGTAGAAGCCCTGTTCACCCACCATATCGTAAATGCCGGAACGGTGCATCATCTGCATCGAGTTGGTCGGCAGGCCGCACAGCACGATGTCCACGCCGTCCTCGTGCATGGATTTGAGTACGTTCATCAGCGCCTGTGCCGCCGAGATGTCGATATACGGTACGCCGCGCATGGACAGCAGCAGCGTATCGCAGCCGCCGAGGCGCTCGGGCAGCTGCTCGATGGTATCGATGTTGGCGAAGATGAGCGGGCCGGTGATGTACGCGACCATAGCGTTGCTGTAACGCTTGTTCAGCGCCTCGTTGTCATTCTTGATGCGGGACATATCAACGCGCTCGTAGTTGATCTGGAGCTTCGCCAGACGGGCCACCATCAGGATAAGGCCGAGGCCAACGCCGACAACGATGGCGACAGTCAGGTCGAACACGATGGTGCAGATCATGGTGACGATGAACTTCGCGATCGCGCCCTTGAAGCGGTGGCTGAACATATACTTGATGGCGTGCCATTCGTTCATGCGCCAGGCCGTTACCATCAGCACGCCTGCCAGACCGGCCAGCGGCACGTTCTGGATGACCGGCGCGAGCAGGAACATCATAATGAGCAGACCGACCGCATGGAAAATGCCGGTCAGGCGGGTCTGCGCGCCCGAGCGGACGGCGACCGAGGTACGCGCCAGCGCCGCCGTTGCCGGAATGCCGCCGAACATCGGCAGTACCATGTTGCCTACGCCCTGTGCGAACAGCTCCTGGTCGTTATTGAGCTTCACGCCGGTCGCGCGGCCCGCGGAGGCGCCGCACAGCAGGCTCTCCAGCATATTCAGCACGGCGATGGAGAATGCCGGAGCCAGCAGCGCCGGAACCGTGCTCCAGTCGATCTGGGCAGGGGAGAGGCGGTCGTCCAGCATGAGCGTTTTCGGGATCTCGCCGACGGTCGCAATATCCAGCTTGAGGAGCATAGTCGCGGCAGTGGCGATGATGATGCCGATGAGCGAAGCCGGAACAACGGCGTTCCACTTTTTCGGGAAGAACACCATCAGCAGCACAACGAACAGCGCGATCGCCGCCGTAGCCATATCCGGATGGAAGCCGAGATCCTTATAGGAGAGCAGCTTCGCGATGGCGCTGCCGCCCTCGGAGTGTGTGCCGAAGAAATTATCGATCTGACCCATCGCGATGATGACTGCGATGCCCGAGGTAAAGCCCGTGATAACGGGCGCGGGCACGAAGGCCGTCAGGTTGCCGAGATGCAGCACCGCTGCGATGATGAGCAGCGCACCGGCGAGAAATGTCGCTACGAACATTCCCTGCATACCATAGCTGGCGATGAGCGAGCCGAGAATGGCCGCCATTGCACCGGTCGGGCCGCTGATCTGATAATAGCCGCCGGTCAGCGCCGAGATGATAAGACCCGCTACGATGGCCGTAACAAGGCCGCACGCCGCTGTCGCACCGGCCGAAACGCCGAACGCCAGAGCCAGCGGCAGCGCGACTGCCGCAACAGTCAGGCCCGCCATCAGGTCTTTTGCTAATTTCTGTCCGTTGTACCCCTTGAATTCCCGCTGAAGCTGCCGCAAGAATGCAGTTCCCATGATGTTGTTCATTCCCCTTTATCAAATTTCCTCTGCACAGCAAAAAGCAGGGCGGCCGACAGATTCGGTCAGCGCCCTGCTTGCATGGTGTACAGGCGTATAGCAACAGTATACCATAGAGTACGTTATACGGCAAACAAAAATACCGGATTTCTGGAAGATTGTGCAAAATAGTGAACTTTACTTCGCTTCAGCGCGCATTTTCAGCGCCAGTGCGGGCTTGCGGGTGGTGATGTTCCGCACCTCGGTGGAGAGGAACCACGCGAGCGTGGGTTCTTCGCTGACTGTCCAGGCGGAGAGCGACAGGCCGTTTTCCACAAGGGTGTGGATAAATCGGCGGGTGATGATGCCCTGATACATATTTACCGTGCTTATCTCGTGTGCGCGGCACACCTCGGTGATGGCTGCGGCGGCTTCGAGCTCAAAATCGGGAATATCGCGGTACTTGACGTAGAGATCGGGGACATATTCCTCAATGTTGAGGTAGATCTCCGCGCATTCGTGCAGCTCGGGATGCTTGTTGAACGTGTCCACATCGACCGAGCCGGAGAAGATGATGCGGCCTTTCATGCCGCACTGCTCGGCCAGCGTGCAGACCGCCTGCTCCAGACCGCGCTCCTTGAGGTCGCAGTTGATCTTGATGCCGGGCACAGCCGCCGCAAGCCGAAATACCTCACGCAAGGTCGGCGCGGAGGCATCCGTGCTGTCGTGGCCGAGGGACGGCGTGCCGTCCGGCTGGGCGCGTACATCGATCTCCAGCGCATCCGCGCCGGTGGTGAGCGCGTAGCGCACGCATTCGAGCGAGTTGTCCGGCGTGCCGTCCGAGCCGGAGTGAGCGGTGATCAGGATCTTGTCTGCCATAAGAAAAAACCTCCCGAGGGATGTGATGATTCGGAACAGGGAAGCGGGAAACGCTCCCATGCACCATTATAATACCAAAGAGAACGGGCAACAAGCGGATTTACGAAATATCTTTGAGGATTTTGCTATTTGTTCTGGTAAAACAGTATATTGTTTGCTGTTACATAATTCGTTACAAAACACCGTAGGGCGGGGTGCCCTCACCCCGCCGCATATAGGCGCGAGCATAGCGTTAAAAACGGCGGGGTGAGGGCACCCCGCCCTACGAAATAGGGTAACAGTGGTGAGTAATAAAAAAACAGAGGGCTTATGCCCTCTGTTTTTTTGTGTCTGCGTTTTACTGCTCCCAGTCCTTTTCCTTGAGGTTGGTGTAGATATATACACCTGCGGAAACCGAGCAGAGCAGGAACATGATGACCGACAGTGCAGCCGAACGGTTGTAAGCCAGATACTTGTTGAATTGGTCGAACAGCGCGATGCCCAGCATCTTCGGGGAGTTGCCGCCCATCAAGTACGGGGTGGTGAACGAACCGACGTTGGTCATGAATACGAACGTACCGGCGATGATAACGTCCTTGAGGGACAGCGGCAGGATCATGGAGGTGAATACCTTGAACTTGCCGGCGCCTACATCGCGGGCCGCCTCGATGATGCTGTCCGGGATAGCGCCCAGACCGGCGGTGATCATCATTGCCGCAAACGGGATGTTGAACCAGAGGTTCATAACGATCATGCCGCTTGCATGGTACATCAGGCCGAGCTTGAGGTCCATGCCGAAGTGCAGGCCGATACGGTTGATGAGGCCGGAGTCACGGATAATGGTGATCATTGCGTAAACTGCACACATTGCCGGAACGAAACGCGGCAGCAGGTACAGGGTGCCGATGCTCTTTGCGATGCCCGAATGGATGAAGCGCAGGTAGAGCGCCAGCAGATAGGCAACGACCAGTGCGATGACAACGGTCGCTACAACAACGAACAGCGTGTACAGGATGTTCATGCGCTGCGCGGGCTCTACAAAGAAGTATTTGTAGTTATCCAGCGTGAAAGCGCCGGTGTCCTCATCCTGAAAGCTCTGGATGACAGCGGAAACGATCGGATAGGCAACGGTCAGCATAACGACGAGAAACGCCGGCAGAACCAGTGCATAAGCGACCAGCTTTTGCTTCAGGGTTTTACTCATTTTATTATCCCCTCGTATCTAAGTTCATGCGTGGCTTCAAAAGCACGGGCTTCAGGTCGGGGCGGCCCCGGAGGACCGCCGCGATCACAATGTGCTTTTTAGCCGATGGAGCCGATCTCGTTGTCCCAGCGCTCGTTGAACTGAGTGCCCAGATCGCCGATGGACAGGATGCGGAAGTTGGAAACGTCCAGACCCTGGAGATCCTCATAACCGGTCATATCCATTTTGCTGGTGTCGATCAGCGGGATAGCGGCCATGTCGTTGACCATGATCTGCTGTGCCTGCTCGGAGAGCATGTAGTTCATGAATGCGTAAGCGCCTTCCTCGTTGGAGCCGAAGGTCGGGATGGTCAGAGTCTGCAGAGAGCCGGTCAGAGACGGGTCGATCTGGGTGATCTTGATGGTGTCCTTGATGGCGCCCTGTGCACGCTGGCTCAGTACCATGTCAGCCCAGTTCGGGCACATGTCGATCTCGCCCTGGTTCAGAAGATCCAGAGTACCCTGGTTCTTGTTCGGGTAAACGATGGAGCCGCCGGACTTGTACATGTACGGATGGATGGACTTGAGGAACTCGAAGCCCTTGTCCCATTCGCCGACCCACTTCTCGTCGCCGGAGGTGATAGCCTCTTCCGGCAGGAAGTTGTAAACGGAGGAGCGAGCGAAGGAGTCGCCTGCGCCGCCGGTGCCGGGAGCGTTGTAAGCGAAGCGGCCCGGATTAGCCTTCATCCACTCGACCAGCTCGTCCATGGTCTTGGGCGGGTTCGGAACCTTCTCGGAGTCGTAGGCAAGGATAACGGTGGTGCCGCGGTACGGCTGAGCGTAATCCTGCGCGACCGAGCTCTTCGCCTCAACAGATGCAGCGTTCGGGATCTTGGACTTGTCGAGCTTTACGAAGGACTCCTCGCCGATCTTGGACATGATCTTCGCCAGGTCGTCACCGCTCCAGTCGACGATGTCGTAGTCGGTGTTGGTCTGGCCTGCCTTGCCGGCAGCTGCTACCATGTCTGCGAGGCCCTGCGCGCCGGTACCGGAGAGCATGAACTGCAGCTCAACCTGATACTGGTCCTTGTATTCGGAGTTGGTGTTGAAGTCCTCGGTCAGCTTCTCAAAGATGGAGCGGACGTTGTCCGAGCCGGTCGCCCACAGCGTAACGGTGGACTTGCCGCCGGAAGCAGAATCGCCGCCGCTCTTGTCATCGGTCTGGGAGCCGCCGCCGCAGCCGGTGAGGGCTGCCGTCATCATTGCTGCTGCAAGGAAGATCGAACCTAATCTCTTCAGTTTCATTTTTCATTCTCCTTTTTCTCTTATACATACTCTAAGGGGATCGACAGGGGCGTGAAGCTCACCCGGTGTCTACTCATTCAGGCGCGTGACGCGCGGTTTTCCCGATAAAGGATGTTGTGGTCGAAGTTTACTTGTCGAATACGGTGTGCTTGCCGATGTGCATGCCGACGGACTGGCCGACGGACAGCTTCTCGCTGATGTCGCGGTCGACGAAGCACTTGATAACGTTTTCGCCGTGCTGGACGTTGACTACTACATAGTGGCCGAGGACCATGATGGTGCGGACCGTGCCGGTGAAGTCGCCCGAGCCGTCGAGGGAAACGGTGACGTCCTCCGGACGGACGGCGATGGTCTTGTCGTCCTTGTCGATGAAGTTCATCTCGCCGATGAAGGAAGCGACGTGACGGGTGGCCGGTCTGTCATAGATCTCGGTCGGGGTGCCGATCTGCTCGAACTTGCCCTTGTTCATAACGACGATGCGGTGGGAGAGGGACATGGCCTCCTCCTGATCGTGGGTTACGAATACGACCGTGATGCCGAGGTCGCTCTGGATCTTCTTGAGCTCCTCGCGCATCTGCTGGCGGATCTTCGCGTCGAGCGCGGAGAACGGCTCGTCGAGCAGGAGCAGCGAGGGCTTGAGGAGCAGGCTGCGCGCGATGGCGATACGCTGCTGCTGGCCGCCGGACATCTGGTTCGGATACTTCTTCTCGCAGCCGCTCATGGATACGAGGGCCAGCATCTTCTTGATGTCGGCATCGATCTCAGCCTTGGGCACCTTGCGGAGCTTGAGGCCGAATGCCAGATTTTCGTAAATGGTCATGTGCGGCCAGAGGTTGTAGCTCTGGAATACCATTGCGGTCGGGCGCTTCTCGGGCGGCAGGCCGACAATGGACTGACCATCGATGGTGATGTCGCCGCTCGTAACATCGAGGAAGCCGCCGATGGTACGAAGGATCGTGGTTTTGCCGCAGCCCGACGGGCCGAGGAAGGTGACGATCTCACCCTCATAAATATCCAGATTGATATGCTCGACACCGTCGCCGTTGTCGTACTTCTTGGTCATATCCTTGATCTGCAGTTTGATTTTACGCTCGCTCATTCGTTATATATCCTCCAGTCGATGTTGTGGGTTATTTCATCTTGAAGCCGCCGGAGATCGCTTCCGGTCCGATGTACTTTCGCATCGCGAAGATCATCAGTGCGGACGGGATGATCAGCAGGATGGCGAATACCGCGCCGATCTGTACGGCGGAGGAGTCAAGGACGATGCCGTACATTGCGACCGGCATGGTCTGAACCTTTGCCATACCGACGAGCATGGTGCCCTGTGCCTCTTCCATCGAGCCGAGGAACGTGTACAGCGTTGCGACCGAGATGCCGGGCATCGCCATCGGCAGCGTTACCTTAAAGAATGTGCGGATCGGGCCTGCGCCAACATCGCGTGCGGCCTCTTCCTGCTGGCGGTGAACAGCGCGGAATGCGCTCGACGGCAGCCATACCATGAACATCATGGAGTTGATCATGTGGATGATGACAACGCCGGTGTAGGTACCCATCAGGTTGTACTTGTAGAACAGTACGGCGATGGAGGTGTAGATGCCGAGCTTCGGGAATGCGTTGGTGAGCAGGAAGGACAGCATGAACATCTTGCGGCCGCGGTACTTGAAGCGTGCGATGGAATACGCCGCCGGGATACACAGGATCATGGAAACACCCGTGGTGACGATCGCCACGAAGAACGACTGTGTGATCGAAGAAACGAGGCTCTTCTGGCTGAATACGTATTGCCACCATTTGAAGCCCCACGACTGCGGCAGGATGGCCGGTGCCTGATACTCATTGGCGAATGCCAGCATCAGCATATTGATCATCGGTCCGTAGAAGAACAGAATGAAAGCCGCGAGCAGGATGAACTCGAGGAACTTTCGCTTGCCTACCGCGTGGTAAAAGCGTCTGGGATTGAGCAGTTTGAACATTTCGTTTGGACACCCCTTTTTCTGTGATCTTGCCGGCACGCTGCCGGCCTCTTTACCTCTCTCACGATTTGTTTTCTATCAACTCCAAACAGCAGGAAATGCGGCTTCTGCCCAAAAAAGAGCATAAAAAATAGCCGAGTAATAACACAGACTTGTCCTCCGCAGCGCACAGGAGTAAATCGTTGTTACCTCGACTCGATTCTCTAAAGCAACATTTCTCTTGAACTGTTTCCAGTATACCATGCAAGATACTGGATAGCAAGCCGAATTTCGGCAAAAGTCGACTTTTTACACAATCCTAACATATACTTTCGACGGATTTTATGCATCATGCACAAGACTTTTCACGTACCTTACATGACAAGCGGGCCGTTCCTGTGCTATAATAAGGAAAAGACAAGAAAGGACCCGGCTGGGTATGCCGGGAAAAGGGATTGATATGGAACGCAAAACCGAGGCGTTTATCGATGCGATTCAGGACTGTCCGGTCATCGCGGCGCTGAAAAACGACGAGGGACTGGAAAAGGCTCTCGCAAGCGACTGCACGACCGTGTTTTTCCTTTACGGCACGATCCTCAACATCGCCTCTCTCATCGAACGGGCCAAGGCAGCGGGCAAGCTGGTGTTCGTTCATGCGGATCTGATCGAGGGCATGACCTCGAAGGACATCACCGCAGACTACATTGCCCGCAACACGCAGGCGGACGGCATTATCTCGACTCGGCCCAATCTCATCCGCCGCGCCAAGTCGCTGGGGCTTCTGACCATCCAGCGTTTTTTCCTGTTCGACTCGTTATCTTATGAAAATGTGCTGCGCCAGAGCTCGAATGCGGATGCGGTAGATCTGCTCCCGGCGACCATGCCGCGCGTGCTCGAGCGCCTGAGCGGTCAGATCCGCCAGCCCATCATCGCCAGCGGCCTGCTGGCCGACAAGCAGGATGTCATGGCGGCGCTCTCCGCCGGTGTGCAGGCGGTTTCTACCACCAGTCCGGCGCTGTGGGAGATCTGAGCGCGGCAGCGGCGTATCGCTTCGCAGCTCGTCTGCACCGGAGAACGGCTGCCAAAACCGGAATGCTCAGCACCTTGCCCCAAACGTGCAGATTGCATAAAGCGAAACTGAGAAACTCTGTCAAGATTCCGCTTGCAATCCGGTGAGGGCTGTGGTATAGTTTAGTTAAACAATAGCGTGACAACCGAATATTTGTTTCGTTTGCTTGGAGATTTGAGTCAAAGTAAGCCAGTTCTGCACGGGTGCGTCCCAGTGCGGAGGGTTTTGCTTTGGCTCTTTTTGTTTCCGTAAAAACAGGAGGGAAAAGAATGTATGATGTAACGATTGTAGGCTGCGGCGTGGTCGGCGCGTCCCTGGCTTACACCCTGTCGCAGTACCGGCTGCGTGTGCTCGTGCTCGAGCGCGAAAACGACGTTGCAATGGGCACCACTAAGGCGAACAGCGCGATCGTCCATGCGGGCTACGACCCGGAGTACGGCACGCTGATGGCAAAGCTCAATGTGCGCGGCTCCGAGGTGATGGAGCAGCTGTGCAGGGATCTTTCGGTCAAGTACAAGCGCATCGGCTCGTTCGTGCTGGCGTTCGACGAGGAGCAGAAAAAGCATCTCGAGGGTTTGCTGGACAACGGCAATCGCAACGGCGTGCCCGGCCTGCGCCTGCTGACCGGCGAGGAGGCTCGTGAGATGGACCCGAACCTCGCGGAGAACGTGTGCGCGGCGCTGTATGCACCGAGCGCGGCCGTTATCGACCCGTGGGGTCTGTGCATCGCAGAGGCGGAAACCGCCGTGTGCAACGGTGTGGAGCTCAAGTTGCGAAGCGAAGTCACCGGACTGGAGGACAAGGGCGATTCTGTGCTCGTACATACCAGCTCCGGCGATTACGAAACCCGTTTCATCGTCAACTGTGCGGGCGGCTGGGGACACGAGCTCTGCGGCATGACCGGCGAAGCCGAGTGGGAGGCGCATCCGTCCCGCGGCGAGTATTATCTGCTCGACAAGTCGAGCGGCAAGCTGGTCAGCCACGTTATCTTCCAGTGCCCGACCGCAGCAGGCAAGGGCGTTCTGGTTTCTCCGACCGTACACGGCAACCTGATCGTCGGCCCGAACGCCGAGGACGTTGCCGCACCGGACTGCAAGGAAAACACCCTCGCGGGTATGGATATGGTCGCTGCGACCAGCCGCAAGAGCGTTCCGGGCGTGGATTTCCGCCAGTCCATCCGCAATTTCGCGGGCGTGCGCGCCAACACGAACGAAAAGGACTTTATCATCCGCCCCGCAAAGAATATGCCGCGTATGCTGCACGCTGCGGGCATCAAATCGCCCGGTCTGTCGGCGGCACCGGCTATCGGTGAGTATGCGGTCGAGCTGCTCGGCAAAATGGGCCTTGCGCTCGAGCGCAAGCCGGACTGGAACGGCAAGCGCGAGCAGATCCGCTTCAAGGAGCTCTCCGACACCGAAAAGGCCGAGGTCATCGCCAAGGATGCCCGCTACGGCCGTGTCATCTGCCGCTGCGAAACCATCACCGAGGGTGAGATCGTGGCCGCCATCCATTCGCCCATCACGCCGTGCTCGATCGACGGCATCAAGCGCCGTGCAGGCTCGGGCATGGGCCGCTGTCAGGGCGGCTTCTGCGGCCCGCGCGTGCTGGATATTCTGTCGCGCGAGCTGGGCTGCAGCCCGCTGGACATCAAGCAGGACGGCGACGGCACCTTCATTCTGACCGGAACGACCAAGGGAGGACATCAGGCATGAAATACGAGCTGGTAATCATCGGCGGCGGCCCGGCGGGTCTGTCGGCCGCAAACGCAGCATGGGAAGCCGGCTGCCGCTCGATCTGCATCGTCGAGCGCGACCGTGAACTGGGCGGTATCCTCAACCAGTGCATCCATAACGGCTTCGGTCTGCATTATTTCAAGGAAGAGCTGACCGGACCCGAGTATGCGGGCCGCTTCATCGACATGGTAGGTCAGACCGGTGTAGATATTCGTCTGGATGCCATGGTGCTCGAGATCACGCACGACAAGCAGGTGCATATCGTATCCTCCGCGGGCGGCTACGAGGTGCTGGAGGCCAAGGCGATCATTCTGGCAATGGGCTGCCGTGAGCGTACCCGCGGCGCGATTGCCATTCCGGGCACTCGTCCGGCGGGCGTGTTCACTGCCGGTGCAGCGCAGCGCTATCTCAACATCGAGGGCTACATGGTCGGCAAGCGCGTTGTCATTCTGGGCTCGGGCGACATCGGCCTCATCATGGCGCGCCGCATGACGCTTGAGGGCGCAAAGGTGCTCGCGTGTGTCGAGGTCATGCCGTATTCCGGCGGTCTGACCCGCAATATCGTGCAGTGCCTCAATGATTTTGACATCCCGCTGTATCTGTCCCACACGGTTTCGGACATTCAGGGCAAGGACCGCGTGGAGCGCGTTGTCGTTTCCGAGGTCGGCCCGGACCGCCGTCCCATCCCGGGCACCGAGATGACGTTCGACTGCGACACCGTGCTGCTGTCGGTCGGCCTCATCCCGGAGAACGAGCTTTCCCGCGGTGCGGATATTGAGATGGACCCGCGCACGAACGGTCCGGTGGTCTACGAGAACATGGAAACCTCGATTCCGGGCGTATTTGCCTGCGGCAACGTGCTCCATGTACACGATCTGGTCGATTTTGTTACCGCTGAGGCGGCACGCGCCGGCAAGGCCGCCGCAGCCTACTGCAAAGGAAACGCAAACGTTTGCGAAAAAACTCTTGACATACATAACGGTAATCTGGTAGGCTATACAGTACCACAACATATACGCATGGATGATGCGTTCACGGGTGTGGATGTCTTTTTCCGCGTGCGCGGCATCTGCGGTGCCAGCCGCATCGTCGTCAAGGACGAAACCGGTGCCGAGATCGCCTCGTTCCGCCGTGAGCACATGGCGCCCGGCGAAATGGAGAACATCAAGCTGCCGCGCGTGCTGCTCGACAAGGCACAGGGCGCAGTTACGGTTTCTGTTGAGGAGGAGAAGGCATGACCAATATTATCTGCATCACCTGCCCGAAGGGCTGCCATCTCTCGGTGGATGAGGAAAACGGCTATAAGGTAACGGGCAACGGCTGCCCGCGCGGCGAGATCTACGGCAGGAACGAATTGCAGCATCCGGTGCGCGTCCTTACCTCGACGGTAAAGATCGAGGGCGCTGCGGTGCCGCGCCTGCCGGTCAAGACCGACAAGCCGCTGCCCAAGGAGAAGATGTTCGCGTGTATGCACCTGCTGGATGACATCACCGCGCAGTCGCCGATCAAGGTCGGCACGGTGCTGGCGGAGAATATCCTCGGCACGGATGTGAACATCGTAGCGACCAAAACGTTGTGAGTTATGTCAAAAAATAAAGAGTAGATTTGTGGGAATCAACCAAGGGCGCTGCAAAGCGCCTTTGGCATTATAGGGAAATGAGGTGGAGCAAGTGCATGACGTAGTGGCTTACTTGCGGGAAATGAACATGGTTTCGCTGGTGTTCCGATTAACACTTGCGATGTTCAGCGGCGGCATCCTCGGTTTGGAACGAGGGCGCAAGCGACGGCCGGCGGGCTGCCGCACCTATATGCTGGTGTGTCTGGGTGCGGCGCTGACCGTGCTGCTCAGCCAGTACGAGTTCTCGATGGTAACGGGTCCGTGGTCGGATATTGCCAAGGAACTTGGCATGAAGACCGACGTTTCGCGTTTCGGCGCACAGGTCATCAACGGCATCGGCTTCCTCGGCGCGGGCACGATCCTCGTCACCGGCCGGCAGGAGGTCAAGGGCCTGACGACGGCCGCGGGCCTGTGGGCATCGGCGTGCATGGGCCTCGCCATCGGCGCGGGCTTCTACGAGTGCATTGCGCTCTGCGTTGTGCTGATCTTCCTGTGTATGCGCTTTCTGCCCGCACTCGAGAACGCCATGGTCGAGCGGGCGCGGTTCATCAATATCTATCTGGAGTTCGAATCGCTGGATGACATTGGCACGATCATCGCACAAATCAAGGCACAGGGCGCGACCATCTGCGATGTGGACATCGGCCACGGCCGGTCGGAGAGCTCGCAGAACCCGAACGCGGTGTTTGCCGTGCGCCTGAACGAAAAACAGCCGCATACGCAGGTGCTCACCGCCATTGCACAGGTGGACAGCGTGTACATCATCGAAGAGATTTAAGGAGGGGGAGCAATATGTTATCTATTTTTGACGGACTGCGGACAGTCACGACCGCAGCAGTTACCGTGCGTCTGCTGCTCTCCGTGCTGTGCGGCGGACTCATCGGTCTGGAGCGTGCGTACAAGCGCCGTCCGGCGGGCTTCCGCACGCATATCCTCATCTGCATGGGCGCCTCGCTGACGACCATGACAAGCCAGTTTTTGTACCTGAATATGCACTATTTTACCGATATGGCGCGATTGGGCGCACAGGTCGTTGCAGGCATCGGCTTCATCGGCGCGGGCACGATCATCGTCACGCGCGGCCAGCGCGTCAAGGGTCTGACGACTGCGGCAGGCCTGTGGGCGGCAGCCATCATCGGCCTTGCCATCGGCGGCGGCTTCTATGAGGGCGGCCTTGTTGCCACTGTGCTCGTGCTGCTGGCCGAGCTGGTGCTCGCCAAGGTGGAATACCGCATCCTCGATCATGTGCCGGAGATCAATCTGTATATGGAATATTCGGATAAGGAATGTCTGGAAAAGGTGCTGCGGCTGTTCCGCGGCTGCCGTCTGACCCTCCAGAATATGGAGATCACCCGTGCCAAGGGTGACGGCCCGCATAATGCCTGCGCCATCTTCGCGCTGCGCCTGAATAAGAGCTGCACGGTCGATCAGCTGCTGACGCACGTTAATAAGATCGAGGGCGTTGTGTCCGTACAGGAACTTTAAGAGAAAGAGAAAAAGCACCGGTTTTCCGGTGCTTTTTTGCTGTAAATTTTGATTTGTCGGCGTAGAAAAATAAACGGTGCAGTCGGTCATTATCCATTTTTTCATCTGGGTTGGGTGGTTCGATTTTGGTAGGAACGGCGGGATGGGGTCATCCCGCCCTACGGGTTGTTTCATTTTCCGTTTTCAATTATCAATTTTCCATTCTGCAATCCGACAAATCGAAATTGATATGTCCATAAAAATGTCAAAATCCCGCCAAAGCGGGATTTTGAAAGAGTGAAAACGCGGAGCGCGTGATAGGAGCTTATTCGTGTGCGCCCATGTCCTTCGCCACGCGGCACAGCATATCCGCATGGTTGGAAATGATGGCATCCACACCGCGGTCGATCATGTCGCGGACGTTCTCCTCGTCGTTGACCGTCCAGGTGTTGACCTTCATGCCGCGGCTGTGGTACAGCTCGACCAGCTCGGGCTGGTACTGGAGCAGCATATAGCGCGGGTGCATATTGTCGGCGTTGGAGCGCTCGATGTACTTGTCGATGTCGAGGTACGGCTTGTCGTACAGCAGACCGGTTTCGATGTCCGGGCACAGCTCTTTGAAGTGCTGCATGGAGATGTGGTTGAACGAGGAAACGAATACGCGGTCCTGCATCTTGCGGGCGCAGATGGCATCGATGACGCGCTGCTCCAGACCCTCGTAGAATACCTCGTAATTCTTCAGCTCCATGTTGAGCAGCATATGTGTCTGGTCGCAGAAGTCGAGCAGCTGGTCGAACGTCCAGATGTGCTGACCGGCAAACTCCGGGGACTTCCACGAGCCGATGTCCAGCTGGAGCATTTCCTCGTAGGTGTGGTCCTTGATGAAACCGGTGCCGTTGGAGGTGCGCTCTACCGTTGCATCATGGAAAATAATGAGCTTGCCGTCCTTCGTGATATGAACGTCGCTCTCAAAGCCGTCTACGCTGGTTTCCTCGATCGCTTTCTCGAATGCGATCGGGCTGTTCTCCGGGTAATTCCCGGAAAAACCGCGGTGTGCGAGTAACATGACCTTTTTCATTTGCAGTCGCCTCTTTCTTGAAAATAAAAAAGCACATACCGATAAAACTCCCTCGGTATGTGCTGCTCAACAATCTCTGCACGGTCTTATTATACCGGAAAATACCGGCGATTGCAAGGGCGGGAGCAAATATTTCCGGTCGAAACTGCGCGCGCGGACAGGCGTTGCAAAAACCGGGAAAACGGCATATAATTAAGGCTATCAGAACGAAAGGAAATGAACACCATGCATGACGATCTGACCGCACAGGATATTGAAATGATGCAGAAGGAGCTCGACCACCGCAAGCTGGAGCTGATGCCCGAGCTGATCGAGGAGGTCAAGCGCACGCGCGCATTCGGCGACCTGAGCGAGAATTTTGAATACAAGGCGGCCAAGCAGGCGCAGAACCGCAACCGCAGCCGCATCCGCTATCTGGAGCGCATGATAAAATCCGCCCATGTCATCGAGGACAAGGCAGGCGCGGACGAAGTCGGTCTGTTCGACAAGGTAGAGCTGTTCTTCGAGGACGATGACGACACGGACACCATTCAGGTCGTCACCACCGTGCGCTGCGACCCGCTGAACGGCCGCATCAGCTGCAAGGCGCCGCTCGGCAAGGCCGTGCTGGGCAAAAAGGTGGGCGACAAGGTGGATGTCACCACCGAGGAGGGCGACAGCTATACCGTTGTCATCCGGTCCATCACCAAGGAAAAGGATGATGGGTCGGGACCCATCCTGTAAATTATGCAATATGTTTATTGTAGGGCGGGGCACTCCAGAGTGGCCTCTCTTGCCCTTATGGGCAATTCACCTCCTGACCTCACCCCGCCGTTGTAACAGCTTGCTCTTACTTAGATGCGGCGGGATGAGGTCATCCCGCCCTACGGTATAAGTTTTCGACAGAAGTAAAAAACTGCTGCACAGCGCGTTGTGCGGCAGTTTTTTCATGTAATCACAGCCCGAACAGCAGCAGGGCGGCGGTGAGCAGAAACTGTTCCCAATCGACCTCGCCGGTATCGTCCATCAGCAGGAACCATACGATAAGCAAGGCGATCATGGTATCCATATCCAGCCGGATGCCCTGCAAACGCTCGTTCAGCGTGCGGCCGAGGCCGGAGAACGCAGTCTGCGGTTCGGCCTGCTCGGGCGCGGCCTGTTCGGCCGCTGCAAGATAGCGGTTGTACATCGAGGCTCACCTCCTACAAGGCACGCGGCGTGGTGTCGTCCGCCGGAGGATTGAGCTGCCCGAGTGCCGCGCGGGCCATCCGCGCCATGCTCACCAGCCGGAGTGCCCGGTCGAACTGCCCGGACACCTCCTCCGCGACGAACGGCTTGAGTGCGCCGAGCAGCGCCCGTTTTTCCGGCTTGACGGCGTTCTGGCCGCTCTGCGCGATGGCGCCGATGACGGGGAGCGCTTTCTGCATCATCTCGGAGGCTGGGTCGTAGGTGCTCTGCGCCGCCTGTGCGGAGGGCTCGCCGCCCAGCAGCTCGGATACGGTCTTCATCGCGTTCTGCAAAGCATCAGGGTCGCTCAGCAGTGAGGAAAGCATATCGTTTTCCATCTAAACGCCTCCTTATTTGCCGAAAATGTGCCGGAGCTGTGCGGCCAGCCGCGCACCCTCGGGTGTCTGCATGAGCTTTTGCGCCGCCTGAGCCGCGCTTTGCAGATCGCCGCGCTGTGCGGCTCTTGCGGCCTGTTCGAGCTCGTCGGCGTGCTGCGCGGACAGCTGCTCGACTGCCCGTTTGCCATCTGCTGTGCCGAGTGCACCGGACAGCCGTTCGAGCGCCGCATCGCCTCCGGCCTGTGCCGCCAGTCTGCGGAGCAGTTCGTTCTGATCCATTCGCATCCCATCCTCTCAAAAGTGCTGTTTGGTGACAGTATATGCCGCAGCGCGGTCAGGTGTGCGTATAAGGAGAGAAACCTTGCGATAAAATTATGCGATCGAAAGAAATTTACTTTACATCGCGGGGTGCTCGGTGTAAAATACAGCTATATGTGCGGCAACGCGGAGAGAGGGAACGAACATGAAAGTGCTGATATTTGCAGATTCCCACAGCTACAACATGGCGATGGCGTTCGCGGTGGACAGGGAAGAGCCGGATGCAGTCCTGCATCTGGGCGACCACGCCGAGGATGCCCGCGAGATCGAGCGCGTGTTCCCGGCCATGCCGATCTACCGCGTGCAGGGCAACAACGATTTTGACCCGTCTGTGCCGATGAATGCGGTCGTCACGCCGGGCGGCGTGCGTATCTACATGACACACGGCCACCGGGAACGGGTCGGGATGCTGTCGAGCGGCATCGTGCCGCAGCGCGCCCGCGAGGAGGGCTGCACGCTCGCGTTCTTCGGGCACACGCACCGCATGATGCTCGAGCGGGAGAACGGGCTCTGGGTATGCAATCCGGGCAGCATCAGCCTGCCGCGTGGCGGCCCGGCCAGCTACGCCCGCCTCACCATCGAGAACGGACAGGCCGAGCTGCTCGAGCTGGTCGATGAGGACGGCAGCCTGCTCCGCAAAGAGAAATTACTGGGTAAATAACAGGGAGAAAACTATGCTTTTAGCAATTGACGTAGGCAACACCAACATGGTGTTCGGTTTATACGAGGGGGACAGGCTGCGCGGCTCGTTCCGCATTTCCACCAACGCCGAGCGCACCTCGGACGAGCTGGGCATGATGATCGCGCAGTATTATCACTTCCACGACATCAGCTGTGCGGATACGACGGCGGTCGTGATCGCATCCGTTGTGCCGCCGGTGATGTACACGCTCATCAACGCCATCCGCAAGTATCTGTTCGTGCAGCCGGTCATCGCGGGCCGCGATGTGGACATCGGCATCGAGAACTGCTATGCCAACCCGCGCGAGGTCGGCGCGGACCGACTGGTCAACGCGGTATCCGCGGTATGCAAGTACGGCAAGCCGCTCATCATCGTGGACATCGGCACGGCGACCACGTTCGATGCCATCGACGAGCACGGCGCTTATCAGGGCGGCGCCATCTTCCCGGGCCTGAAGGTGGCGATGGAAGCGCTGTTCCTCAAGGCCTCCAAGCTGCCGCGCGTGGACATCGAGCGCCCGGAGAACGCCATCGGCAAGACGACCGTGCAGTCCATGCAGTCCGGCGCGGTGCGCGGCTATGTCGGTGCGCTGGCGGGCATCATCACGGATATTCAGAAAGAGCTCGGCGGCAATGCCAGAGTCGTGGCTACCGGCGGCATGGGCCGCATGATGGCGGAATACTGCGATCTCATTGACGATGTGGACCCGAACCTGACACTCGAGGGTCTGCGCCTCATCTACGAGAACAACCGCGAAGCCTTCGAGGGCCGCAAGCTGGATCTGTCGAGCAGCGTCATCGAAGTGACCGAAGAGGGCAGCTGGCAGGAGAATAAGTAAAAAACTGCCGTAAATCTGCCGCAAACGGTGATTCTGCTGAAAAAGCACGGGAAAAGGCATGAACTTTTTCAAATCACTGTGGTGAAAAGTGCTTTGCAAAACCGAGAGAATGTTGTAAAATAGAAGTGGTTTCTGTGTGAACGAAACCACTTCTATTTTTGTTTTAGGGCACGGCGGGTTTTCCTGCCGTGGAGAAGGCTGTGGAAGCCGCAACCACCCATCCTGACGAGGATGGGGTGCGGTGTTGCATAAACACTGCATTGGGACATAAAGGAGCGAAGGAAACACACATGGGTATGACAATCGCGCAGAAGATTTTGAAAGCGCACTTGGTAGACGGTGAAATGGTACTGGGTCAGGAGATCGGTCTGAAGATCGACCAGACACTGACGCAGGATGCCACCGGCACGATGGCTTATCTCCAGTTTGAGGCGATGGGCGTCGATCAGGTCAAGACCGAGCGTTCGGTCGCTTACATTGACCACAATACCCTCCAGTCCGGCTTCGAGAATGCGGACGACCACAAATATATCGGTTCTGTCGCAAAGAAGCACGGCATCTACTATTCGAAGGCAGGCAACGGCATCTGCCATCAGGTACATCTCGAGCGCTTCGGCGCACCGGGCAAGACCCTCATCGGCTCGGACAGCCACACGCCGACCGGCGGCGGCATTGGTATGCTGGCATTCGGTGCGGGCGGTCTGGACGTTGCAGTCGCAATGGGCGGCGGCGCGTACTACATCCCGATGCCGAAGATGGTCCGTGTAAATCTCGTCGGCAAGCTGTCGCCGTGGGTATCCGCAAAGGACGTTATCCTGGACGTACTGCGCCAGATGACCGTCAAGGGCGGTGTCGGCAAGATCGTCGAGTACGCCGGTGAGGGCGTTAAGACCCTGTCCGTGCCGGAGCGCGCCACCATCACCAACATGGGCGCTGAGCTGGGCGCTACCACCTCGATCTTCCCGTCCGACGAGGCCACCAAGAAGTTCCTCGAGGCGCAGGGCCGCGGCGACGTATGGGTTCCGCTGGCATCCGACCCGGATGCAGAGTACGACGAGGAGTACACGGTAGACCTGTCCGCGCTCGAGCCGCTGGCTGCGATGCCGCATATGCCGGATAACGTCAAAAAGGTATCCGAGATTGGTGAGATCAAGGTAAACCAGTGCTGCATCGGCTCGTGCACCAACTCCTCTTACTACGACATGATGAAGGTCGCCTCCATCCTCAAGGGCAAGACCGTAAGCCCGGATGTTTCGCTGACCATCAGCCCGGGCTCCAAGCAGGTATTCAATATGCTGGCGCAGAACGGTGCTCTGGCGGACATCATTTCGGCCGGTGCGCGTATCCTGGAGTGCGCCTGCGGTCCCTGTATCGGCATGGGCCAGTCGCCGGAGTCCGGCGGCGTATCGCTGCGTACCTTTAACCGCAACTTCGAGGGCCGTTCCGGCACGCAGGATGCCCAGATCTTCCTCGTATCTCCGGAGGTTGCCGCTGCATCCGCGCTGACCGGCGTGCTGACCGACCCGCGCACGCTCGGTGAAATGCCGGAGATCGAAATGCCCGAGCATTTCTCCATCAACGACAACATGATCGTCAAGCCCGCCGAGAATCCGGCTGAGGTTGAGGTCGTTCGCGGCCCGAACATCAAGCCGTTCCCGCTGGGCAAGGCGCTGGAGGCATCCTATACCGGCAAGGTCGTTCTCAAGACCGAGGACAACATCACCACCGACCACATCCTGCCGGCCGGCGCAAAGCTGCTGCCGTACCGCTCGAATGTGCCGTACTACTCCAACTACTGCTTCATCAATGTCGATCCGGAGTTCCCGTCCCGCTGCAAGGAGCAGGGCGGCGGCGTGATCGTCGGCGGCGCAAACTACGGTCAGGGCTCGTCCCGTGAGCACGCGGCGCTCGTTCCGCTGTATCTGGGCGTCAA
>CAKSVR010000005.1 GCA_934504345.1 uncultured Agathobaculum sp.
AGCAGCAGGATGCGCGGCTTGCTCATCAGCGCGCGGCCCATCGCGAGCATCTGCTGCTCGCCGCCGGACAGCGTGCCCGCTGCCTGATTTTTGCGCTCCTCCAGCCGCGGAAAACGCTCGTAGACCATTTTCAGCGACTCCGGGATCTCATTCTTCGGGCGGGTATACGCGCCCATACGCAGGTTCTCCGCGACCGTCAGACCCGCGAACACGCGGCGGCCCTCCGGAACGTGGCTCATGCCGAGCTTCACGATCGCATGACCCGGCTTGTGCGTGATGTCCTTGCCCTCGAACGTCACCGTGCCGCCCTTCGACGGCAGCAGACCCGTGACGGTGTGCAGCGTGGTGGTCTTGCCCGCGCCGTTCGCGCCGATGAGCGCCACGACCTCGCCCTCGTTTACCTCGAAGGAAACGTCGCGCAGCGCATGGATAAGGCCGTAATACACGTTGATGTCCTTTACTTCCAACATTGCCATTGGTGTTTCCTCCTTTCTTATTCGCCGAGGTAAGCCTTGACGACTTCCGGGTTGCTCAGCACTTCCTTGGGCGTACCCTCCGCCAGCAGACGGCCGAAATTGAGCACATACAGGTACTCGCAGATGCCGGAAACCAGCTTCATGTCGTGCTCGATGAGCAGGACGGTCACGCCGAACTTTTTGCGGACGATCTCGATGGTTTCCATCAGCTCTGCGGTTTCGTTCGGGTTCATGCCCGCCGCCGGCTCGTCGAGCAGCAGCAGCTTGGGGTTGGTCGCGAGCGCACGCGCGATCTCCAGCTTGCGCTGCTTGCCGTAGGGCAGGTTCGCGGCCTTGTAGTCCGCTGCGCCGTCCAGGTCGAACACGCGCAGCAGCTCCATCGCCTTTTCGTCCATCTGCTTCTCCTTTTTGCGGTAGGAGCCGAGGTGGAACATACTCTCCGCGAACGTGTAGGTGATCTGATTATGCAGGCCGGTCTTGACGTTGTCCAGCACGCTCAGCTGCGAGAACAGGCGGATGTTCTGGAACGTGCGCGCAACGCCCAGCTTGCAGATTTCATGCGGCTTTTTGCCGATGAGGTTCTGACCGTCCAGACGGATGCCGCCGTCGGTCGGACGGTACACGCCGGTCAGCATATTGAACGCGGTGGTCTTGCCTGCGCCGTTCGGGCCGATGAGGCCGACCAGACCGCCCTTTTCGATCTTCATGCTCAGCTCGTCAACGGCACGCAGACCGCCGAACGAAATGCCGAGCGAGGTAACTTCCAGCATTGCCATGGCTTACGCACCCTCCTTCGTGTTGCCGGAGCTTTCGGCCTTTTCCATCTGGCGCATCGCGCGCTTCTCGAGCAGACGGGCCTTGAAGCCGGAGTTGTTGAACAGCATCATCACGATCAGCAGGATCGCGTAGATGAGCATACGGTAGGTGCTCAGGCCGCGGAGCAGCTCGGGCAGCAGCGTGAGCAGCGATGCCGCGATGATGGAGCCCCAGATATTGCCCAGACCGCCGAGGACGACGAATACGAGCACGAGGATGGAGGTGTTGAAGTCAAACTTTGCCGCCGTAACGGTGGAAAAGTTCATCGCGTAGAGCGTGCCCGCCATGCCCGCAAAGGCGGCGGAAACGACGAACGCGAGCAGCTTGTAGTTGGAGGTCGAGATGCCGATGGAGTCAGCGGCAATCTTATTGTCGCGGACCGCCATGACGGCACGGCCGGTGCGGCTGTTTATGAAGTTCAGCACAAAGAACAGGGTGACGAGGATGAGCACCACGCCCGAGGTGAACGTGGAGATTTTCGTAACGCCGGATACGCCGATCGGGCCGTTGATGATCATCTTGCCGCCCTCGCCGAGCTCGAACTTCTGCTCGACAAGGCTGAAATGCAGGCCGGAGCCGTCCAGACCGATGTACATAACGTTTACAAGATTCTTGATAATTTCACCGAACGCCAGCGTAACGATGGCGAGGTAGTCGCCCTTGAGGCGCAGCACCGGCACGCCGACGATAACGCCCGCAACAGCCGCGAACAGGCCGCCGACCACCATCGCGATGGCAAGGCGCAGCGGCGCGAACGGGATGGCATCCGCGAGGCAGGTCGTGGTGATAATGCCCGCGAACGCACCGACCGACATGAAGCCCGCATGGCCGAGCGACAGCTCGCCGAGGATGCCGACGGTCAGGTTGAGCGAGATAGCCATAACGACATACGCGCAGATGGGCACGAGCAGGCCCTTGATCTGGCTGGAGATGCCGCCGCCCGCGATGGCGGCCTGCACCGCGATGTACGCAATAAGGACAATGCCGAAGCACAGCAGCGTGTCACGTCCGCGCTTGGACGCAGCATAGGATTTTAACTTGTTCATATGACTGCCTCCTTAAACCTTTTCGCTGACGTGCTTGCCGAGCAGGCCGTCCGGCTTGACCAGCAGCACCACGATGAGCACCGCGAACACGATGGCATCCGAGAGCTGCGTGGAGATATACGCCTTGGCGAAGATCTCGATGATGCCGAGCAGCACGCCGCCGAGGAATGCGCCCGGGATAGAGCCGATGCCGCCGAATACCGCCGCGGTGAAGGCCTTGATGCCCGGCAGAGAGCCGGTGGTCGGCATCAGGGTCGGGTAAGCGGAGCACAGCAGCACGCCCGCGATAGCGGCAAGGCCGGAGCCGATGGCAAACGTGATGGAAATGGTCGTGTTGACGTTGATGCCCATCAGCTGGGCCGCGCCCTTGTCCTCAGAAACGGCGCGCATCGCCGTACCGACCTTGCTGCGGCCGGTGAACAGCATCAGCGCCACCATGATGACAACGCACGCCGCGATGGCAACGATGGTGACCTTGGAGATTTGCAGCTGGCCGCCGAACAGGCTGACCGCCTCGCCGGAAACGACCGAAGTGAACGTTTTCGGGTTGGAGGACCAGATCAGCAGCGCCGCGTTCTGCAAAAAGTACGAAATGCCGATGGCCGTGATGAGCACCGCCAGCGACGGCGCCATACGCAGCGGCTTGTACGCCAGTCGCTCGATGACAACGCCGAGCACGGTGCAGACGATAACAGCCAGCACCACGCCCGCCCATGCGGGCCAGCCCAGATAGGTGGTAGCGCAGAAGCACATATAGCCGCCTACCATGATGACATCGCCGTGCGCGAAGTTCAGCATTTTCGCAATGCCGTAGACCATCGTGTAGCCCAGCGCGATGATGGCGTAGATGCTGCCCAGACTGATGCCGCTGATCAAATGATTCAAAAAGCTCATGGTTTGGAACACCCCATTCTTTCTTTTAAGGTAGGAGTTAGGAGGGAGGAGGTAGGAGTTTATCCGATGATTTACCCGTACCGTAGGGCGCGACGACCCCGGCGCGCCGTTCGTAACGGTGTGCATACGGTTTATACGGCGCGCCGAGTTGTACCCCAGGGCACCTTCTCTTGCCCTTCGGGCAATTCACCTTGTCGCGCCCTACAGGAAACGTTCATCGTCGTCCACTCCTACCTCCTATCTCCTACCTCCTATCTTCTTTATAATAGCGGTAAAGGAGGACTGCTGCCAGACCTCCTTTACTCGCCATTGCGTTTATGCTGTCAGGACCTTGCGGTCCCGGTTTTTACATACCAACGTAAGCGCCGTTCTCGATGACCATGCCCTTCGGGGACTTGGAAACCGCACCGGTTGCATCCCACGTCATGCCCTCGCCGGTCAGGCCGTCAAAGGTCATGGAGGTGAACTGCTCGATCATCTTGTCGCACAGGTCCTCAGCGGACATATCCGGCGTAGCGCCTGCGTTCTCGAGTGCCTGCTTGTAAGCGTAAACACAGTCGTAAGCGTCGGCTGCGAACTGGTTCGGGGTTTCGCCGAACTGCTCCTTGTACTTCTTAACGAAGTTTACGGTCTTGTCGTCGGTTGCGTCTGCGTTGAACGGGGTCAGAAGCATAACGCCCTCGGCCAGAGCGGGATCAAAGTTCTCCATGGTGAGGATGCCGTCCATGCCGTCTACGCCGAAGAACTTCGGTGCGTAGCCCATAGCGTTCGCCTGGGTCAGGATGAGGGATGCCGGCTGATAGTACATCGGCAGGAATACCAGGTCAGCGCCCTTGCTCTTCGCGTCGTTCAGCTGAACGGAGAAGTCGTTTGCGGAAGCGTCGGTGAAGGTGTTGTCGGAAACGACCTCGAGGCCCTTGGTCTTTGCCTCTTCTACGAACTTGTCGTGGATGCCGGTGGAGTAAACGTCATCGTTCTTCCAGATGATCGCGATCTTGGTGCCGAGCTTCTGCTCTGCGATGTACTGCGCGGATGCGGTGCCCTGGTTCGGGTCCATAAAGCACATCTGGAATACGTTGTCCTTGTTCTCGGTTACGGCAACGGAGGATGCGGACGGCGTCAGCGCGAAGATGCGGTCGCTGTAATTCTCAGCGGCAGTCGCCTCGCACGGCTTGGAGGTTACAGAGCCAAGGGACAGCTGCATACCCCAGTCCTTCAGGGTGTTGTAGGCGTTGACAGCCTTCTCGGCATCGTGCTCGTCGTCCTGATAGTTCAGCTCGAACTGGATGTCGCCGCCCTCGGCGTTGATCTCGTCAACCGCGATCTGAGCGCCGTTCTTTGCCGCATTGCCGTAGATGGCAGCCGCGCCGGTCAGCGGGCCGGTGCCGCCGATCTTGAAGGCCGCGCCGGAAGCGGTGGAGGTGGTGTCAGAGCCGCTGCTCGCCTGTGCATCAGAGCCGGAGGAGCTGCCGCCGCAGCCGGTCAGCGCCGTTGCCAGCATCGCGCCGGCGAGGAGCATACTAAGTGTTTTCTTCATAGTGGATCTTCCCCTTTTGTTACCCAACGGAGTATTTCCTATCGGGTGTCTTGGTTTATGCTTCACATTATACTACCGTTTTCGCGTTTCGGCGCACTTTTTTTGCGCTGCGAATGCAATTTCAGATAATCTACTGATTATCTTTTGAGTAGGTTTGCGTTTTTTGTATCTTCTCACAAGAACACTTGTCCGCCCTGCAAGGATTCCTGCAAGTTCCTCCCATTTTCCCGCCCGCCGTGCAGGATGAGCCCGCAATTTTTTTCTCACGCTGAGAATGTTCTAACCATCCTGTTCCGCTCATAAATATGTACCGGCATCATCCTCCGTTTGGTAAGGCGCTGATGGTTTTTGCGGCGGGATGACCCCACCCCGCCGTATATACCGTCTGCACATCGTTACGAACGGCGCGCCGAGGTCGTACCCCAGGGCACCTTCTCTTGCGGCGTTGCCGCAATTCACCTTGTCGCGCCCTACGGAACCAATCCAGACAGGTCATACACAATATTTTCAAAACTAAGGAGGTCATCCCATGGCAGAAAAACACGGTGGAAAAGGACTTTTCTTCCTTGTCACGCTGCTTTTAGCCGCCGGCGTGATAAAATACGCCGACATCCCGTTCGCGCAGACCGTGCGCGAAAAGGCGTCCTCGGCGCTCTCCGGCCCGCTCGGCGCGGACGGCGTACTGGCGGTATTCGGCGGCGCGGACACGCAGACCGACACCGTTCCGGCCTCCTCGGGCGGCGCGGACGACATCTTAGACCGCGACAAGACCCTGTTCCCCGACACAGTGGACCAGACCGTCTATCCGATGGAGTTCGAGCACGCCCTGCCGACAGCGGGCACGCTGACCTCGGGCTTCGGCAGCCGCCTGAGCCCTGTCACCGGCCAGCCGGGCTTTCACTACGGGCTCGACCTCGCCGCAGATGAGGGAACGCCTGTCACCGCCTTTGCGGACGGCACGGTGCGCGAAACCGGCGAATCCGGCTACGGCCTGTACGTTATCCTCGACCACGCAGACGGGTTTTCTACCTTATATGCACATTGCAGCAGCATTTCGGCCAAGGTCGGTGACACCGTCGCCTGCGGACAGGAGATCGCCAAGGTCGGCCAGACGGGCAACGCCACCGGCCCGCACCTGCACCTCGAGCTGTGGCACAGCGGCGCGGCGCTCGACCCGTCCGCCTACCTCACCGCGCTGTGAGGCGGATAGAGGTTCGGGACGGCTTTGCCGTGCTGCTGGCGGCGCTCTGGTGTGCGGATGAGAGCGGCGTGCTGCCGCTGTTCCTGCTGGCGGCTGCCGTCCACGAGTGCGGACACCTGCTCGTGCTCCGTCTTGCGGGCGGCACAGTGCAGCGGCTCTGCCTGACCGCCTGCGGCGCTGTCCTGCGGTGCAGCCTGCCGCCGTCGCCGTTTTCGCGCGCCGCCGTCTGCCTCGCCGGGCCCGCCGCCAGCTTTGCGCTGACCGCACTGGCAAACCCGCTCGGCGCATACCGGCTCGCCGGCGCGAGTGCCCTGCTCGGGCTGTTCAACCTGCTGCCGCTGCCGCCGCTCGACGGCGGCATGGCGCTCCGTCACCTCGCGAATGGCCGTTTTCCGAGGGCGCTGACCGGGATTTCGGCCGTTTCCGCGCTGTCGCTGCTCTCCGGCGGCGTTTTTTTGTGGAACTGCGGATATGGCGCATGGCTGTTCCTCGTTAGCGTAATGATAACCGTGAACGCTCTCCGTAGGGCGCGACGACCTCGGCGCGCCGCGTAAACCATCTGCACACCGTTGCGAACGGCGGGATGAGGGCATCCCGCCCTACGGAATACGTTTATCATTGTGGGAACATCATTATATGCATAAACATAACGTGTAGGGCGGACCACTCTGGAGTGTCCCGCCGCGTAAACCATCTGCACGCCGTTGCGAACGGCGGGATGAGGGCATCCCGCCCTACGGGATACCGAATGCCAAATGACTGCACACGAAAAACCGCAACTCCTCCCTCCTAACTCCTAACTCCTAACTCTCCACTCTCCACTCTTCACTCTCTATATACCGCCCTCTTGTAAACTCCGTCGAAATCGTGTAAAATAAAGGCACAGTAAACGCCTCACGCTTTTGGAAAGGAAAGACCGAATATGCAGGCAAAACGCAGGAAAAAGCTGCCCGCCGTGTGCGCGGTTATCGTGGCAGCGGGCTCATCCCGGCGGATGGGCGGCGAGAACAAGCTGCTGCTCGAGCTGGACGGCGCGCCCGTCCTCGCGCGGACACTCAGCGCATTCCAGAAATGCGCCGCTGTGCGCGACATCGTGCTCGTCTGCCGCGAGCAGGACATCATGCCCTATACCGAACTGGCAAAATCGTTCAGCATAGACAAGCTCCGCACCGTCACCCGCGGCGGCGAAACGCGCACCGAATCCGTGCTGGCGGGCCTCAACGCCGCACCGGCGGACACCGTCCTCGCGGCAGTGCATGACGGCGCACGCCCGCTCGTTTCCGAGGCCGTTATCACCGAGGCCGTCACCGCGGCGGCGGAATACGGCGCGGCCGCGCCGGTCGTGCCGCTCAAGGACAGCATCAAGCGCATCGAAAACGGCAATATCGCCGCCGATGTGCCGCGCGATACGCTGGCCGCCGTGCAGACACCGCAGGTGTTCCGCCACGACCTGCTCCGCCGCGCCCTTACCTCGGCCGCAGAGCGCGGTTACAGCTTCACGGACGACTGCGCGGCTGTCGAGTCGCTCGGCGTCATCGTCAAGGCCACCCACGGCAGCTACGAGAACATCAAGATCACCACGCCGGAGGACATCCTCACCGCAGAGGCGTTCCTGCACAAGGAGGGCTGCTGATATGCGGATCGGACACGGTTATGACGTACACAGGCTCGTTCCCGGACGGCGCTGCATCATCGGCGGCGTGGATATTCCGTTCGAGCTCGGGCTGGACGGCCACTCGGATGCGGATGTGCTCACGCACGCGGTCATGGATGCGCTGCTCGGCGCACTCGCGCTCGGCGACATCGGGGGGCACTTCCCGGACACCGACCCGCGCTACAAGGGCGCGGACAGCATCGCGCTGCTGCGGCACGTTGCGGCACTCGTGCGCGAGAGCGGCTGGCAGCTCGGCAATCTGGATGCGACCGTGCTGGCACAGGCGCCCAAGCTGGCGCCGCACATCCTGCAAATGCGCGAGAATCTTGCCGCCGCCATCGGCTGCGCGGTCGAGCAGGTTTCGGTCAAGGCGACCACCGAGGAGGGACTGGGCTTCACCGGCGCAAAGCAGGGCATCGCGGCGCACTGTGTATGCCTTTTAGAGCGAACCCACGAATAAGGAAGTGATTCCAATGGATATACAGGTAAATGACGTTCTTACCATGAAAAAACAGCACCCGTGCGGCTGCAAGCAGTGGCAGGTGCTTCGCATCGGTATGGACTTCAAGCTGAAATGCCTCGGCTGCGGGCATGAGGTCATGCTCCCTCGCAGCAAGGCGGAGAAAAACATCAGAACGGTAGAACGGAAGGGTGAAGTCGTATGTTGATAGACGGCAGACAGATGCACATCCAGATCACCAAGGGCGATATTGGGCGGTATGTTATCCTGCCCGGCGACCCGGCGCGCTGCGAGAAGATCGCGCAGTATTTCGACGGCCCGAAGCAGATCGCGCACAACCGCGAGTACACCCTGTGGACAGGCTCTCTGGACGGCGTTCCGGTGGCCGTGTGCTCGACCGGCATCGGCGGCCCGTCGGCGGCCATCGCGATGGAGGAGCTGGTCGAGTGCGGCGCGGACACGTTCATCCGCGTGGGCACCTCCGGCGGCATTGTGGACAAGGTAAAGGGCGGCGACATTGTTATCGCCACCGGCGCCATCCGGCAGGAGGGCACGAGCCGCGAGTACCTGCCCATCGAGTTCCCCGCTGTTGCGGATTTCGCGGTCGTTTCCGCGCTGAACGAGGCGGCAAAGACCCTTGGTTTTCCGTATCACACGGGCGTTATCCAGTCCAAGGACAGCTTTTACGGCGAGATACGGCCCGCACAGATGCCCATTGCGGACGAGCTGACTGCCAAGTGGAAGGCATGGAAAGCCGCAGGCGCGCTCACCAGCGAGATGGAAACGGCGGCGCTCTTCATCGTGGCGCAGGTGCTCCATGTGCGGTGCGGCGCAGTGCTCAACGTGCTGTGGAACGCCGACAATGACGATGCGCCGGCCATCCCGCCCGGTGCGACCGAGCGCGGCGTAAAGGCGGCAGTCGAGGCCATCCGCGTGCTCATCCGCGAGGACAGCAGGGCATGAGTGAACAACAGAATCAGCAGACAGCGGCCCTCGGCACAGCACCCGTAGGGCCGCTGCTGTTTCGGCTGGCGCTGCCGACCATTACGGCACAGGTGGTCAACCTGCTGTACAATATCGTTGACCGCATCTACATCGGGCGCATCCCGCTCGAGGGCAAGCTCGCGCTGACCGGCATGGGCGTTACGTTCCCGGTCATCACGCTCATCTCGGCGTTCGCGGCGCTCATCGGCATGGGCGGCGCACCGCGAGCCTCCATCGCGCTCGGCGCAAAGGAGCACGACCGCGCGGAGCGCATCCTCGGAACATGTACGGCGGCGCTGTGGGCGCTGGCGCTCATGCTGACGGCGCTGTTCCTGCTGTTTCAGGAGCCATTACTGAAGCTGTTCGGCGCGTCGGCGGACACGCTGCCGTATGCGATGCAGTATCTCAACATCTACGTCCTCGGCACGGTGTTCGTCATGACCTCGCTCGGGCTCAACGGCTTCATCACGGCGCAGGGCCGCTCGTCGGTCGCGATGAAAACGGTCGTTATCGGCGCGGTGCTCAACACGGCGCTCGACCCGCTGTTCATCTTCGTGCTGAAAATGGGCGTGCGCGGCGCGGCTGTGGCAACGATTATCTCGCAGGCGGTGTCTGCGGCGTGGGTGCTGCGGTTTCTGACCGGCAGACAGACGGTTCTGCGCCTCAAACGGGCGTATTTCCGCATCGACGGGCCGCTCCTTGGCGCGGCGGTCGGCCTCGGCGCTTCGCCGTTCGTCATGCAGTCCACCGAGAGCCTGCTCACCATTGCGTTCAACGTGTCGCTGCAAAAATACGGCGGCGATGCGGCGGTCGGCGCGATGACCATTCTCACCTCGGTGGCGCAGATGGTGCAGCTGCCGCTGACCGGTCTGGCGCAGGGCGCGCAGCCCATCCTCAGCTACGCCTGCGGCGCGAAACGCCCCGACCGCATGAAGAAGGTCGTGCAGCTCAACCTGCTGTTCGCGTTCGTGTTCGCGTTTTCCATCTGGGCGGTGGTGCAGCTCGCGCCGCACGCCGTCATCCGCCTGTTCACGGCGGACGAGGAGCTCGTATCGCTCACCATCTGGGCGCTGCGCGTCTACTTCGCGCTGGGCTTTACCAATGCGTTCCAGACGGGCTTCCAGCAGTCGTTCGTGGCGCTCGGCGAGGCGCGTATCTCGCTTTTCCTCGCGCTCGAGCGCAAGGTTTTCCTGCTGATACCGTTCATCCTCATCCTGCCGCACTTTTTCGCGGATAAGCTGTTCGCGGTGTTCCTCGCGGAGCCGGTGGCGGATGTCCTCGCGGCGGCAACGACAACGACGCTGTTTTTGCTCCGTTTCCGGCAGATCACACGGGATATGAATTGAAAATTGAGAATGAACCTATCGATGGGGCATTCTCCATTTTTCATTTATGTTGTGCAGAACGGATGGATTTCGGCGCGCCGAGTCGTCGCGCCCTACGATTAGCGTTATCGTTATTGTTGTACACATCAATCATTTTTTCGAAACCTATCCCGTAGGGCGGGACAAGGTGAATTGCCCGTAGGGCAAGAGAAGGTCCTCTGGAGGATGACCCCATCCCGCCGTTTCCCAACGAAAACGAAAATCCCCAAACAACGGATTATATTTATGGATATGCACCCGTAGGGTACGCCGACCTCGGCGTACCGCCGGTAAATTCATATGCACACGCGCAACCGTAGGGGCGGTCATCGGCCGCCCACATGACGTTAAATGGGCGCGTATAATATTGCATATAACCAACCGTTCAATCCAATGTGCCGTTGGATAAAATCGGTGCAAACCATTCACATATTTGCGGTTTGGCGTTGCACGGGCGGCCAATGACCGCCCCTACGGTTGCGTTTGTGCCAATGGTTTACATACGGTGCGCCGAGGTCGGCGCACCCTACGGTAACACACATTATTTCATAACATTCTATGGAAAAATGGAGAATGAAAAACCATCGCGTTCATTCTCCATTCTCCATTTTCCATTATCAATTCTCCATTACTGCACGAAAAAAGGCTTCGGAACCAAGTTCCGAAGCCTTTTTCTTTCCCTTTACGCCTGAACGGCGGCCTTGAGCGCCTCCACCTTATCGGTGTTCTCCCACTTCACGCCGAGCTCCTCGCGGCCCATGTGGCCGTAGGCTGCCAGCTGCTTGTAGATGGGCTTACGCAGGTCGAGCTGCTCGATGATCGCCGCCGGACGGAGGTCGAACACCTTCTCAACAGCCTGCTCGAGCACGCCGTCGTCAACCGTGCCGGTGCCGAACGTATCCACCATGATGGAAACCGGCTCGGCAACGCCGATGGCATATGCCAGCTGGATCTCGCAGCGCTTTGCCAGACCGGCCGCTACGATGTTCTTCGCAACCCAGCGGGCCGCATACGCGCCGGAGCGGTCAACCTTGGTCGGGTCCTTGCCGGAGAACGCGCCGCCGCCGTGACGGCCGATGCCGCCGTAGGTATCCACGATGATCTTGCGGCCGGTCAGACCGGAGTCGCCGTGCGGGCCGCCGATAACAAAGCGGCCGGTCGGGTTGATGAAATACTTGGTATTCTCATCCAGCAGATGGGACGGGATGACCTTCTTTACCACCTGCTCGATCATCTCCTTGCGGATCTGTGCAAGGGAAACCTCCGGGCTGTGCTGGGTGGACAGCACGACCGTATCCACGCGGACAGGCTGATTGTCCTCGTCGTACTCGACCGTTACCTGGCTCTTGCCGTCCGGACGGAGGTAGTCGAACATACCGTTCTTGCGTACCTCGGTCAGGCGCTTGGCCAGCTTGTGCGCCAGCGAGATGGGCAGCGGCATGAGCTCCTTGGTTTCATTGCACGCATAGCCGAACATCATGCCCTGATCGCCCGCGCCGATGGCGAGGTCCGCCTCGGAGGCGCCCTCCTTGCGCTCGAGCGAATTGTCAACGCCGAGTGCGATGTCGGCGGACTGCTCATCGATCGCGGTGAGCACTGCACAGGTGTCGCAGTCGAAGCCGTACTTTGCGCGGTCGTAGCCGATCTCGCGGATGGTGTCGCGCACGACCTTGGGGATGTCCACATAGCAGGTGGTGGAGATCTCGCCCATTACCTGAACCATGCCGGTGGTGCAGGTGGTCTCGCACGCTACGCGGGCATACGGATCTTCTGTTAAAATCTCGTTAAGGATAGCGTCCGAGATCTGGTCGCAGATCTTGTCGGGATGGCCCTCAGTAACGGATTCCGAGGTGAAAAAATGATGTGCCATAGGGTTTCAGTTCCTTTCTCCGATGGGTTTTTTGAGCATTAAAAAACGCTCCTCAGCGGGAGCGAAAAGTTCGTTTTGCTCCCTCATCTCTCGTATTCTTACGCCGGATTTGGCACCTTACGTTGCAAAACAACGCAGGTTGCCGGGTTTCACAGGGCCGTTCCCTCCACCGCTCTCGATAAGGATATGTATTCACTTACGCCGTATATTTTATATAAATTTTTTCGCTTTGTCAAGGGAAATTTTCGGCAGCCGAGGATAAAATCGCCGCATTGACATTTTCCGCTCACACCGTTATAGTAATAAAGGTAAGTTTTTGCCCTGCATATTTTACCATATCACATGGCTCTTTTCAGCCTGACGCACGGCAGCACTTACCCGCATTCACGCTGCACCTTAACGGGTGCTCTGTTTTGTTATGGGAGAGAATTAGGGTATTATGAATGTAAATGTTGGAATCGACATCGGCTCAACGACCGTCAAGATCGTTGTTGTGCGCGATGGAGAGATCATCCACAAGCACTACGAACGGCATTTTTCCAAGGTGCGTGAAAAGGCGGTCGAGCTGGTGCGCGCGGCGCGCGGCCTCATCGGCGAGGACACGCCGCTCCGCTGTTCGATCACCGGCTCGGCCGGTTTAGGCGTGGCGAAAGCCGCGGATATTGATTTCGTGCAGGAGGTGTTCGCCACCCGCAAGGCGGTCGGCGTGCACGTTCCGCAGGCCGATGTTGTCATTGAGCTCGGCGGCGAGGATGCGAAGATCGTATTCCTCACCGGCCAGCTGGAGGAGCGCATGAACGGCTCCTGTGCGGGCGGCACCGGCGCTTTTATCGACCAGATGGCCGTCCTGCTGGACGTTACGCCGTCCGAGCTTGATGAACTCGCGCAGGGCGCGGAGCGCATCTACACCATCGCTTCCCGCTGCGGCGTATTCGCCAAGTCGGACATCCAGCCGCTGCTCAACGAGGGCGCGCGCAAGGAGGACGTAGCCGCCTCCATCTTTCAGGCCGTCGTCAACCAGACCATCGCGGGTCTGGCACAGGGCCGTGAGGTCAAGGGCGATGTGCTGTTCCTCGGCGGCCCGCTGTTCTTCTTCAAGGGCCTCCAGAAGCGCTTTCAGGACACGCTGAAGCTGGATGACGCGCACGCGCACTTTCCGGCTCTCGCGCCGTATGCCATCGCGGCGGGCGCGGCCGAGTACGCGGGCGGCACGCAAAAGACCTACACGGTGGCCTCGCTGCTCGAGGCGCTCGAAAAGGCCGCCGATGCACCCGTTGTCGCAAACTATCTGCCGCCGCTCTTTGAGGACGAGCAGCAGTACGAGCAGTTCAAGGCGCGCCACAGCGCGAACGATGTGATGACGCAGAACGTCACCATGTATGCGGGCGATGCGTATCTCGGCATCGACTGCGGCTCCACCACGACCAAGCTGGTGCTCATCGGTGAGGACGACCAGATCCTGTTCCACCACTACCAGTCCAACAAGGGCAATCCGGCGGACGTTATCCGCGAGCAGCTCACCCGCCTGTACGAGCTGTGCGGCGACCGCGTACATATCGTGTCCTCGGCGGTCACCGGCTACGGCGAAGCGCTCATCCAGAATGCCTTCGGCGTGGATTTCGGTCTGGTCGAAACCGTCGCGCACTTCCGCGCGGCGCGGCACTTCTGCCCGGATGTTGATTTCATCATCGACATTGGCGGTCAGGACATCAAGTGCTTCAAAATCCGCAACAAGTGCATCGACAATATTTCGCTCAACGAGGCGTGCTCGTCCGGCTGCGGCTCGTTCATCGAGACGTTCGCCCGCTCGATGGGTTACTCCATCGAGGAGTTCTGCAAGCTCGGCCTGTTCGCAAAGCACCCCATCGACCTCGGTTCGCGCTGCACGG
This sequence comes from uncultured Agathobaculum sp., assembly GCA_934504345.1. Taxonomy (GTDB): domain Bacteria; phylum Bacillota; class Clostridia; order Oscillospirales; family Butyricicoccaceae; genus Agathobaculum. Next base: position 14,192 of record CAKSVR010000005.1, read on the forward strand.
TGTTCATGAACTCGTCCGTCAAGCAGGCGCAGAAGGATGGCGCGGGCATCGATGCCATTTCCGCCGGTCTGTCGGTATCCGTTGTCAAGAACGCGCTGTACAAGGTCATCCGCGCCCACTCGCCGGACGACCTCGGCAAGCACATCGTTGTACAGGGCGGCACGTTCCTCAATGATGCCATCCTGCGCTCGTTCGAGCAGGAGATCGGCCGCGATGTGACCCGTCCGGCGATCTCCGGCCTGATGGGCGCATACGGCGCGGCGCTGCACGCCAAGGACAACCGCCGTGACACCACCACGCTCATCGGCACGGACATCCTCGCGGGCTTCGAGCACAACGTGCGCTCCACGCGCTGCGGCCTGTGCGAGAACCACTGCAATCTGACCATCAACGACTTCGGCGGCGGCCGCCGCTTTATCTCGGGCAACCGCTGCGAGCGCCCGCTCGGCGGCACGAAAAAGGCCGACCTGCCCAACCTTTATAAATGGAAGCTCGAAAAGCTCAAGAGCTACGGCAAGCCGTCCGGCATTGCGAACCCCATTGCGAAAATTGGTCTGCCGTTCGGCCTGAACAACTTCGAGCTGCTGCCGTTCTGGACGGCATTCCTGCGTAAGCTGGGCTTCGAAACCGTCCTCAGCGACGTTTCCACCCGCGATATGTATATGCAGGGTCAGCATTCCATCCCGTCGGACACCGTCTGCTATCCGGCGAAGCTGATGCACGGCCACATCGAGAATCTGCTCGAAAAGGGTGTGGATGCCATCTTCTATCCCTGCATGACCTACAATCTGGACGAGGAACGCGCGACCAACCACTATAACTGCCCGGTCGTGGCGTACTATCCGGAGCTGCTCAAGGCAAACGTTGCCGCGCTGGCCGATTTCGACTTTATGATGCCGTATTTCGAGCTGGCGGACCGGAAACGCTTCACCAAACACGCGGTAAAGTTCTTCTGCGGCAAGTACCCGCAGATCAAGAAAAAGCAGGTCGCGGCGGCTGTCGAGGCGGCCTATCTCGCACAGGATGAATACAGCATCGATGTGCGTATCGAGGGACAGCGCGCCATCCGCTATGCGGACGAGCACGGCCTTGACGTTGCCGTTATCGCGGGCCGTCCGTATCACGTTGACCCGGAGATCAACCACGGCATCGACCAGCTCATCGCCTCGTTCGGGCTCGTCATCGTGTCCGAGGATGCCGTCTGGCATCTGACCGATGCGCCCGAGGTACACGTTCTCAACCAGTGGACATACCACTCGCGTATGTACGGCGCAGCCAAGTACGTCACCCAGAAGGAGAACGCCCAGCTCATCCAGCTGGTATCGTTCGGCTGCGGCATCGATGCCATCACCACGGACGAAATGCGCGCCATCTGCGAGAACGGCGGCAAGATCTATACACAGCTCAAGATTGACGAGATCAGCAACCTCGGTGCGGCCAAGATCCGCATCCGCAGTATGCTGGCCGCCGTAGAGGAGGGACGCAAACTTGCAGAACAGCAAAACGCCTGAGGCAAAACCCGCCTATTCCTATCCGCAGTTCACGGAGGAGATGCGGAAAACCTATAAGATACTGGTACCGAATATGCTGCCCGTGCAGCTCGGGCTCATCTGCCGCCTGATGAAGAACTACGGCTACGATATGGAGCTGCTGCACACTGAGGGCCCGAACATCGCGGAGCAGGGACTGCGAAACGTACACAACGACACCTGCTACCCGGCGCTGCTGGTCATCGGCCAGCTGATGGATGCGATTGAATCGGGCAAGTACGACATCCACAAGATCGCGCTCATCCTGCCGCAGACAGGCGGCGGCTGCCGAGCCTCCAACTATATCCATCTGCTCCGCAAGGCGCTGGAAAAGAACGGCTACGGCTTCATTCCGGTCATTTCGCTCAACTTTTCGGGTCTGGAGAGCAATCCCGGCTTCAAGCTGACCAAGACCATGCTCGTGCAGGTGGCGTATGCGCTTCTGATCGGTGATCTGATTATGATGGTCGCCAACCAGTGCCGTCCCTACGAGGTCGTGCCCGGCTCGACCGACAAGGCCATCGAGGTATGCATGAGCGCCGTCACCCAGCGGTTCACCGGCGAGCGCATGGTGCGCTACGGCGAGGTAAAGCACCTGTTCCAGCTCGTTCTGACCGCATTCGGCAAGCTGAAGCTGGATAAAACGCAGAAAAAGAAGCTGGTCGGCATTGTCGGTGAGATCTACGTCAAATTCTCGCCGCTCGGCAACAACCGCCTTGAGGAATTTCTCCTGAGCGAGGGCTGCGAGCCGGTGCTGCCCGGTCTGATGGACTTCTGCCTGTACTGCATCTACAATTCGGTCATCGACCACGACCTGTACAGCCGCAACGGCAGGACGGCCGCCGTCTACAAGCTGGTGTACCAGTTCGTGCTCAGCAAGCAGGCCGACATCATCAAAATGATGAAGAAGGACGGCCGTTTCCGTCCGCCGATGGCGTTTGACGAGGTACGGAAGAAGTCGCAGGCTATCATCGGTCAGGGCGTGAAGATGGGCGAGGGCTGGCTGCTGCCCGCCGAGATGGTCGAGCTCATCAGCGAGGGCGTGACCAACATCGTCTGCACCCAGCCGTTCGGCTGCCTGCCCAACCACATCGCCGGCAAGGGCATGATACGCAAGATCCGCGAGGTCTACCCGCAGGCGAACATTGTCGCGGTCGATTACGACCCGGGCGCATCCAAGATCAACCAGGAGAACCGCATCAAGCTCATGCTTTCGAGCGCGGAGTAAACGAAAAGAGGACTGCAAATGCAGTCCTCTTTTTTATGCACAGCCTGTGCATTACTCGTCGATGATGGTGGTGAATGTGAGCGTTTCGCTCTCGTTCGGGTGCAATTTGCGGATGCCCTGCTTGTGCTCGATGGCACGGTCGAGGTGCAGGCCGTCCGGCAGGGTGCTCCACGGCTCGAGGCACACGAACGGCACCTCGAAGTCCTTGTACGGGCTCCACACCGCGAAATAGTCGAAATCGGTGAAATCCATCGTCACGCGGCGCGGATTTTTCGTGCTGGCGATGGTCGCGCGGCGCACCGGCAGTCCCTCGCACATGACGGCATCGTCGGCAAACAGCTCGCGGGAGAGCGGCAGTCTGCCGTCCGTCAGCGGAACAGGAACGCGGTCGGCGGTCAGCATGACGTTCTCGTCCGTGACGATGCGGCTGAGCGAATCCGTGCCCTCGAACTCGATGTAGTAATCGGTTATCCTTTCGCCGTCCGCGAGGCACAGGTTGTAGGCATCGTGGCCGCCGACCTCGTAATACAGTACGGAATCGCTCGTATTTTTGACGATATGCTCCTTTTTGAGCGCGTTTTCGTTCAGCGTATAGCGCACGGTGCAGACAAAATCCCACGGATACATCTTTCTGGTGTATTCGCTTGGCGTGAGCGTAAATTCCGCACAGGTGTCGCTGAGCTTGTTCGCCTGCCACTCCAGATCGCGCCCGAAGCCGTGCTGGGTGATCTCATACGGCTTGCCGTCCGCCGTGTACGTTTTGTCCTTGAGCCGTCCCACGATGGGGAACAGGATGGGCGCGTGGCGCTTCCATGCCGCCGGGTCGCCCGACCAGACGTATTCCGTGCCGTCCTTTTTGCTCGTAAAGCGGGTCAGCTCCGCGCCGAATTCGTTGATCTCCACGCGGAAACGTTCATTTTCCAATACCTGCATGGGTGTTTCCTCCTTTTCTGCTCTATGTTTAGCATACCCATTTTAGCTGGCAAAGTCAAGCAAAAGAGGACTGCATTTGCAGTCCTCTTTTGCTTTACTGAATCTTCTCGATCGCGCCGAGCAGCTCGGCGTTGACCTTCTGCACCGCCGTCCACAGGCTCCTGTCCTCCAGCGGCTTCGGGCCGCGCAGCGCCTCGGTGAGCGCAAAGCTGGTTTCGAACAAACGGTCGAAGCCCAGATTCTGCGACAGACCCTTGAGCGTATGCGCGCCGCGGAATGCGGTTTCCCAGTCCTTCGCCTCGATGGCGGCCTCAAGCTCCGCACAGGTCGGGTCCTCGCGGTACTTGAGCACGAACTTCCTGACGATCGCATCGCTCATCAGGCGGCGCTTGGTATCCGCATAATTGCCGCCGGTCGCGGCGTAAAATTCCTCTAAATTCATCGTTCTCTATCCTCCTCAGGTCTGAACGTCATTGCGCTTTCTCTTCGCCCAGTACATCAGCTGGTCCGCGCGGTGGATGGCAGCCGCCAGCGGATGCGCCTGATACACGCCGCCGATGCTGACGGTCGGATGGATGTCCGGGTAGTGCGGAACGGACGTTTCGTTTATCGCCGCGCGTATCTTATCCAGTGTCACGCGGAATTTTTCGGGCGGTATCTGCGACAGCACCAGCAGGAACTCGTCGCCGCCGTAGCGGATGAGCGTGTCCGTGGGCTTTACGCAGTCCAGAATGACGAGCGCAACGTGCCGCAGCACGGCATCGCCCGCCAGATGGCCGTGGGTGTCGTTTATCTGCTTGAAATGATCGACGTCGATGACAGCCAGCGCCTCGCCCTTTTCCAGCTCGGGCTGCTGGTCCTCGAGATAGCGGCGGCAGTACGCGCCGGTCACCGGGTCAAGGTAAAAATCCTGTTCGCAGGCGCCGTCGAGCCGGAACTGCTTGCCCGCGCTCGTCATCCAGACGCCGTCGCTGATCTTGCTGCCCAGCTCGAGCACACACTCGCGCCCGTCCACGTTCAGGTACTCGGAAACGATCTGGTAGGCGCAGGATTCGGTGATCTCCAGCTTGGTGAGGCGGTTTTTCTCCTGCATACAGCGGTAGGAGATGCAGTTTTCGCACTTTTCACCGCGCTCCCAGAGGGAGAAGCACGGATAGCTCTCTCCGGTGAACCTTCCCGTTTCATCCAGCGTCAGGACGGTCGAGGTGACCGGGTCCACCAGCCGCACAAGGTCGAAAATGCGCTTCAAGCTCGTCACGGCCTCATAGGCCTCCGCGCCGGTGATACTGCCGGAATCCGGCAGCGCCGTGTTCGGCAGCACGAGCGCCTCCTGCGGCGCGGAGAACATACCGACCGCACCGAGGAATTCGGGCTCGTCATCGTGCGACCAGAGCGCACGGGCTTTCATTTTGCAGATGCGCTCGATGTTGTGCTCGGGCACGCGCAGCATGACCCGCAGCCGTGCCTCGGGCTTTGCGGGCGTGGTGCTGCGCAACGCTTCGCTGACGCGGCGGTTGTCCATCTCGGACAGCAGCGGGAATTTCTCCTCAGCCTTCATGTCGAACAGCTTGCTCGTGTACGGCAGGATGCCCGTGCGGTCGGTCACCGTGATGGTGTGCGTTACCGAATCGTAATCGAACTGGATGGCACTGGTCTGCTGCGCGAAGAACTCGGTCTTTGCGCGTTCGTTCTCGAGCGCCTGCACGGAGCGGTCCATCTGCGGGATGGATTCCTTGAGCAGCGCTTCCGTGCTCACGCGATGAGCCCGCGCCATGTAGTCCGTGCTCTCATCGCTGCTGAGCAGGCGTTTTTTGAGTTCCGGCGCGACATCGAGCAGGCACTCGAGCAGCAGCGGATTGAACGTGCCGCACTCGCCGTTCAGGATCATTTGGAGCGCGGTTTCGTGGTCGTAAGCGGGCTTGTAGCAGCGCACGCTCGTGAGCGCATCGTACACATCGGCGACCGAAACCACCTGTGCCGCGATGGGAATGTCCTCGCCGCTCAGGCCGTCCGGATAGCCGCGGCCGTCGTAGCGCTCGTGGTGCCAGCGGGCGATCTCGTAAGCCGTCTTGAGCAGAGGCTCGTCCGCCGAGAACGGCAGGTCGCGCAGGATGGCCGCACCGATGGTCGTGTGCGACTTCATCACCTCGAACTCCTCCTTGGTGAGGCGGCCGGGCTTGTTGATGATCTCATCCGGGATGCTGACCTTGCCGATGTCGTGCAGCGCGGAGGCCGTGCTGATCAGCTGAATATCCGCCTGTGTGAGCGGATAGCGGTCGGTCTTTTGCACAAGGCGGCTGAGCAGGATCTCGGTGATGGTGCGGATGTGCAGAACGTGCTGGCCGCTCTCACCGTTGCGGAACTCGACGATGTGGCTGAAGATGTTGATCATCAGGTTGTTGCTTTTTTCTTTTTCGTATATCTGCTCCTCAACGAGCTGCATCAGATGCTTCTGCTTGGCGAACAGCATGAGCGTGTTCACCACGCGCCGGCGGACGACCGCGCCGTCGAACGGGCGGTTGATGTAATCGGTAACGCCGAGGTCGTAGGCGCGTTCAACCTGCTCGATGCCGTTCTCGGACGAGATCATCACCACCGGGATGTCCTCGATCTGGCGGTTGCTGTTCATCGCGGTCAGCACATCGAAGCCATTCATTTCGGGCATGACCATGTCCAGCAGGAGCAGGTCAATATCGGCACGGTTTCGCAGCAAATCGATCGCCTGCGCACCGTTTTCCGCCTCGATAAACTGATAGTCATCGCCAAGGATGTCGATCAAAATCGCGCGGTTCAGTTCGGAGTCATCGACGATCAAAATCGTGCTTTTTTCTTTCATTCAGGTAAAAACCTCCTGCCTGCGGGGCCACGCGCAGAGCGCAGAGCCATTGATTTTCAGGCTTTGTAAAACGGGATGTGGTACAGGGCACGCAGGTGCGTGCGCGGAAAGGCTGACTTTTTCTGACGGAAAAGGCCAGCGGGAATATCTTGATAGAAATCCAGTTTTATGATAGCACTTTGTGACGATTTTATCAAGCCGTTTTTCGGCAGAAAACGTATTTTTTGACCGAGAGAACGGCGGATTTCGCCGCTTTTCGACACGCCGTTCACGGGCGGCAGCCCATTTTCCTGCACCCTTTACATGGTGCAACCGAGCCCGCTAAGCAATACGCCGTTGCCGGGCTGGGGATTTCGCCGCTTGCGAGCGGCGGGAACGGTTTCCAAAAGGATAGACACCCCCCTACGGTGGTTTCTATCCTCTTGGGACTCCATCTTCCGCCCTTTTTGGGATACCTCGGCGCACGGAACGGCTTCGCCGTTCCTATTTGTGCTCGGGACCGAAAAAGGAACGGTATCGGCTCACGTTTTCCGCGCTGCTGCGGCGTTGTCGCGGCAGATTGCACGGGTTTTGCGTGGTCATTCGTGCAGAGCTTTGCCTTTTTCCGCCCTGCGGTATCGGTAAATCTAACTCCTACCTCCTACCTCCTCCCTCCTAACTCCTATCTAAATCCAGCCTCCTAACTCTCCACTCTCCACTCTGCCCAAAGATTCCCAATCAAAGGTACTACTTTTCCCGCATCTGTCATACACTTTCCCAAAAAGGAGGTTAGGCTGTAATGAAAACAAGCGAATGTTATCTGCCCGAGGGCAGTTATACGGCCTGTCCGGCGGTGCGGCAGGCGTTTTCCTCGCTCGAGGCGCTGCGGCGGGCGCAGTCCGAGAGCCGCATTCTGGAGGCTGCCGCGCAGAGGTGTACGGCCGCGCACGACCTGCTGTTCGACCTCGGCATCGCGCAGGGCATCATGCCGCGCGTGTGCTGTGCGCTGGGCGTGGCCGAGGGCGACACCCGCGAGATCGCGATATTATCGCGCGTAGGCAAGCCCACCTGCTTTGTCGTGACCGACATTGACGAGCGCACCGAGCCGCCCACGGTCTGGCTGTCGCGCACCATCGCGCAGCAGCGCGCACAGGACTGGCTGCTCGGCACGCTCCGGCCCGGCGATGTCACCGCCGCCCGCGTGACCCATTTAGAGCCGTTCGGCGCGTTCGTGGATGTCGGCTGCGGCGTGCCGTCGCTCATCGGCATCGAGAACCTGTCCGTGTCGCGCATCTGCCATCCGAGCGACCGGCTGACCGTCGGGCAGGCCATTCTGGCGGCTGTCCGCACCGTCGAGCCGGAAAACCGGCGTATTTCGCTCACCCACCGCGAGCTGCTCGGCACATGGGAGGAGAACGCAGCGCTGTTCTCTCCCGGCGAAACCGTGCGCGGCATTGTCCGCTCCATCGAGCCCTACGGCGTGTTTATCGAGCTCACGCCCAATCTTTCCGGCCTTGCCGAGCCGCGCGCCGACCTCGTGCCCGGCATGGCGGTGTCGGTGTACATCAAGTCCATCCTGCCGCAGCGCATGAAGGTCAAGCTCACGGTTATCGATGTGCTCAGCGCCCGCGCCCAGCCCGCGCCGCCCAGATATTTCATCACCGACGGGCATATCGATGAGTGGGTCTATACACCGGCGTGCTGCGATAAGAAAATTGTGAAAACTATATTTGGATAACCCTTGCCGTAGGGCGCGACGACTCGGCGCGCCGTTCGTGACGGTGTGCAGACGGTTTATGCTATACACCGGCGTGCCGCGATAAGAAAATTGTTGAAACTATATTGGGATAACCCTTACCGTAGGGCGCGACGACTCGGCGCGCCGTTCGTGACAATGTGCAGACGGTTTATGCGGCGGGGCGAGGGCGCCCCGCCCTACGGTTATGTTGTCAAATGCGTTCCATTGCCGTGAATTGGTGCAATTTTGAGGGAAACGGCGGGATGGGGTCATCCCGCCCTACGAAAAACGTACCAAAGGCAATCCACGCAAATGAAAAAATGGAGAATGGAAAATCTACACCTTCATTCTCCATTCTCCATTTTCAATTCTCAATTATTTCGAGCCCTTTACCTTGTCCCAGTACATTTTCGCGGCCTGTTCGGTCTTATTGGGCCCGAACTCGTAGTATTTCGTGCCGCGCAGCTCCTCCGGGAGATACTCCTGCTCGACCCAGTGATTGGGGAACGAATGCGGATACTGATAGGTCAGTCCGCGGCCGAGCTTTTTCGCGCCGCCGTAGTGTGTATCCTTGAGGTGCGCGGGAATGTCGCCGGCCTTGCCTGCGCGGATGTCGGCCAGCGCGGCATCGATGCCGTTGATGGCGCTGTTGGACTTGGGCGCGGTCGCCATGAGCACGACCGCCTCGGCCAATGGGATGCGCGCCTCGGGCAGACCGAGCTGGAACGCGCTGTCCACGCACGCCTTGACGATGGCCGCGCACTGCGGGTACGCCAGACCTACGTCCTCACTCGCGATGACGAGCATACGCCGCGCCGCGGAGATCATGTCGCCCGCCTCGAGCAGCCGCGCGAGATAATGCAGGGCGGCATCCGGGTCCGAGCCGCGCACGGACTTTTGCAGCGCCGAGAGGATGTCATAGTGGCTGTCACCGTCGCGGTCGTAGCGCATATTCGAGCGCTGCGCCGCCTGCTGTGCGTCCGCGAGTGTGATGCCGCTCTCTCCCGCGCCGGAAACCAGCAGCTCGACCGCGCCGAGCGCCTTTCGCACATCGCCGCCGACCGCCTGCGCGATGTAGTCCGCCACGCCGTCCTCGACCGGCTTCGCAGCCCCGTCCATCGCGAGGGTGAACGCCCGCTCGACCGCCCGGCGCATATCCGCCGCCTCGACCGGCTTGAACTCGAACACCGTACAGCGGCTCAGGATGGCGTTGTAGATGTAAAAATACGGATTTTCCGTTGTCGAGGCAATCAGCGTGATCTTGCCGGTTTCGATGAACTCCAGCAGGCTCTGCTGCTGCTTTTTGTTGAAATACTGGATCTCATCGAGGTACACGAGCGCACCGTTCGGCGCAAGGAACGTGTCCAGCTCATCGATGATGGCCTTGATGTCCGCGATGCCCGCCGTGGTGGCGTTCAGGTGGTACAGCTTGCGGTCGGTCTGCTTGGCGATGATGGAAGCCACGGTCGTTTTGCCCACGCCGGACGGCCCGTAAAATATCAGGTTCGGAATGCTGCCGCTCTCGATCACGCGGCGCAAAAGCCCGTTCTCGCCCAGAAGATGCCGCTGACCGACAACGTCGTCTAACGTCCTTGGGCGGATTTTGTCTGCTAAAGGTTGGTACATTTTCTTCCCTCAATCATAATCTTCTCCGTAGGGCGGGGTGCCCTCACCCCGCCGTTGTAAACCATCTGCATACCGTTCAATGCGGCGCGCCGAGTCGTCGCGCCCTACGATTATCGTTCATATGTTATGAATTATATCATAAATTTTCGTTATCGACAAACCCCTCTTGACTTTATCGCTTTATTATGATAAACTATCCCCATCAAAAAAACTGTCTGAGGAGTGTGTCACATGGACAAGCCTTTTCTCGATAAGCTGCGTAAGATCGACCCGTATGTGCCGGGTGAGCAGCCCAAGACCGCCAGCATCATCAAGCTGAACGCCAACGAAAACCCGTATCCGCCCGCGCCGGGCGTTGCCGAGGTGCTCCGCACGTTCGACACGGCCAAGCTGGCCGTATATCCGGATGCGAACGCGAAAGCGCTCAAGACCGCCGTTGCGGAACGGTTCGGCCTCCGGCCGGCACAGGTATTCCTCGGCAACGGCTCGGACGATGTACTCGCGCTGGCGTTCCAGTCGTTCTTCTGCTCAGGTGAGCCCATCCTCTACCCGGACATCACCTACTCGTTCTATCCGGTGTGGTGCGACCTGTTCCGCATCCCGTATGAAACCATGCCGCTCGACGAGGATTTCTGCGTGAACGTGCGTGACTACGACAAGCCGAACGGCGGCATCGTGCTGCCGAACCCGAACGCGCCCACCGGCCGCGGCGTGTCGCTCGATTTCCTTGAGGACCTTTTGCAGCACAATCAGGACTGCGTTGTCATCATCGACGAGGCGTATGTGGACTTCGGCGCACAGAGCGCCGTGCCGCTGCTCGACAAGTATGAGAACCTGCTCATCGTGCAGACCACCAGCAAGTCGCGCTCGCTGGCGGGTATGCGTATCGGCTATGCGCTCGGCTCGGAAACGCTCATTTCCACGCTCGAAGCCGTCAAGAACTCGTACAATTCCTACACGATGGATGCCGTCGCGCTGGCTGTCGGCGAGGCTTCCATCCGCGACGAGGCGTATTTTCAGGACACCTGCCGCAAGGTCGCCGCTACCCGCGACCGCTCCGCCGACGAGCTGCGCGCGCTGGGCTTTACCGTGCTGCCGTCGCTGACCAATTTCCTGTTCGTCACCCACCCCGAGAAGAAAGCGCCCGATATTTTCGCCGCACTGCGGGAAAAGGGCATCTTTATCCGGTATTTCAAGCTGCCGCGCATCGATAATTACCTGCGTATCACCGTCGGCACGGATGAACAGATGGATAAGCTCCTTGCAGCGCTCAAAGAAATCCTGTAATTGAGAATGGAGATACCCACCCTTTTCCCCTGTCAATTTCCCAATTTTCGCAATAAAAAATTGACTTGAACTTGTCTTTCGTAGTATAATAACAGCAGAAAGATAATTTTGTGCGCCGCAGTGCGGTCTGCGGCACTGCACGGTGTCCATAAGGGGGAAAATACGATGAAGTGCCCATTTTGCAGCTTCGATGACAGCAAGGTCGTCGATTCCCGTCCGACCGACGAGGGAACCAGCATCCGGCGTCGGCGGGAATGCCTCAAATGCGGAAAACGCTTTACCACCTACGAAACGGTGGAGCGGATGCCGCTCATGCTGGTCAAGCGCGATGGCACGCGGCAGGCGTATGACCGCCAGAAGCTGCTCAACGGCCTTGTAAAGGCCTGCGAGAAGCGCCCGGTGTCGCTCATGCAGCTCGAGCAGATCGTCGATCATGTCGAGCAGAAGGTGTTCGGCACGCTCGAGAGCGAGGTTTCCAGCAAGCTCATCGGCGAGCTGGTGATGGAGCAGCTCCGGCAGGTGGACGAGGTCGCATATGTGCGCTTCGCCTCGGTGTACCGCCAGTTCAAGGACATCAACACCTTTATGGAGGAGCTCAACACACTCCTCAAGGACAAGTAAACCGTATCGCGGGCGTGACAGGTTCATGCCCGCTTTTATTTCAGGCAGCACCGCACAATCGAACGGCGGTGCTTTGCAGAAAGAGGGATTTTATCATGGACGAACGCCTCCGTAAACAGCTGGATTTCATCCTCGAAATCGATAAGGAGAAGAACATCCTCCGGCAGACGCACCTTTCCGGGCACGGGCGGCGCGAGAACGATGCCGAGCACGCATGGCACATGGCCGTGATGGCATATCTGCTGCGCGAGTATTCCAACGAGCCGGTGGATGTGGCGCGGGTGATGCTCATGTGCCTGCTGCATGATGTGGTCGAGATCGATGCCGGTGACACCTATGCCTATGACACCGCCGGTCTGCAAACGCAGAAGGCCCGCGAGGAGGCCGCCAAGGAGCGCATCTATTCGCTGCTGCCGGACGACCAGAAGCGCGCGCTCATGGCCGTGTTCGATGAGTTCGAAGCGGATGAAACCGCCGAGGCGCATTTCGCGCACGCGATGGACAATCTCCAGCCGCTGCTGCTCAACAACAGCAACGGCGGCAGCGACTGGGCCGAGCACGATGTCACCGCCGAAAAGGTGTACGGGCGGCAGCGGCGCACCGAAAAGGGCTCGGCGTATCTGTATCAGCTGACAGACCAGATTTTGCAGGAGAATATCAAAAAGGGCGCTCTGAAAAAATAATTTTGGTCTATTTCTTGACCGATTGACCATTCGCGGTCAACTTTCCGCCGGATTTCGCGTATAGGTGCAGGCATCTTTACGCGAAAGGAGGAAAGGATATGCAGGCCGAGATCATCATTGCGGGACTGAGCCTGCTGGGCACGCTGGCGGGCACGGCGGGCGGTATCATCGTATCCGGCAAGCTGGTGAATTACCGCATCGAGCAGCTCGAAAAGAAAGTCGAGCAGCACAACAACCTCATCACCCGAACGTTCCGGCTGGAACAGAGCGTGGCGGTGCTGGACGAGCGCGTCCGCACAGCGAACCACCGCATCACCGACTTAGAAAAGGAGGCGTTCGAGTGAACTGGAAAGTTCGTGCAAAAAATCCCGTGTTCTGGGCGCAGCTCGTGCTGAGCGCGTTCGCGGCAGTGCTGGCGTATGCCGGGCTGACGGCGGCCGACCTCACCACATGGGCAAGTGTCGGCGCACTGCTGCGCGAGGCGGCGGGCAATCCGTACTGCCTGTTCCTCGTGGTGTCGAGCGTGTGGAACGCGGTCAACGACCCCACCACCGCGGGCCTCGCGGACAGCGAACGGGCCAAGACCTACGAAAAACCGAACCGATGAGCGAAAAGCCCTCCCGGCGTGTCCGGGAGGGCTTTTCGTTGGCAAATCCGTTCTCTGGCGCCCGCTCCCCTGCTTTCGCGCAAAACAAAAAGGCTCTGGACAAAGTCCAAAGCCTTTTCGATCACGCCAAGATCAAATCTTCTTGCGGCGGCGGAACTTCTTGCGGAAGAAGCCCCACAGACCGGTAGAAAGCATAACGGACGACCAGCCGCCGGCCAGAATGCCGACGATCAGCGGCAGCGTGAACTGCTTGAGCGACGGAACACCGAGGATGTATACCATGCCGATGGTGAACAGCGTGGTAAGGGTGGTGTTGATGGTACGGCCCATGGTCTGCCAGATGCTCTTCTCGCCGATGACCTCGAACGGCTCCTTGCGCGCGGTACGCAGGTTCTCACGAACGCGGTCGAATACGATGATCGATGCGTTGATGGAGTAGCCGAGGATGGTCAGCGCGGCAGCGATGAAGTTGCTGTCCAGCGGGATCTGGAGCAGAACGTAAACGCTGAGCATAACGAGCAGGTCGTGTACCAGACAGCAGATAGCTGCCAGACCGCTGGTGAGCTCGAAGCGGAACGTGATGTATACCAGCATCAGCAGGATAGCGAGGATGGAGCAGATGAACGCAGAGCGCTGGAGGTCGCTGCCGACCGAAGCGGATACGTCATTGTTGTTGAGGATGTCGGTGTCAGCAAGGCTGTACTTCTCCAGCATCTTGTCGATGACAGCGGCACGCTGCTCGGAGTCGATGGAGGTGGAGCGGATGAGCACATCCTCATTGCCGTCGCCGGAGGAGGTAACGGAGGATGCATCCACGCCGGTGGCATCCTTGAACAGGTCGGAAACCTCGGTCTGGATGTCCTGCGTAACGGCGGTGTGCATATTGAACTCCATCTCGGTACCGCCGGCAAAGTCGATGCTCAGGTTGAACAGGTTCTTGCCGAACGGCAGCAGGATCAGTGCGATAAGGCCGGTAGCGACCAGTACGACAGAGATACCGCTGAAGATCTTGAAGTTCTTGAGGATAGCCGGGTGCTTCTTCTCTTCCTTGTGCTCATGCAGGCCGTAAGCCTTCGGGTTGCGGATGTGGAAATCCACCATGCGGTTGAGCAGGAAGTGGGTGATGGTCAGCGCGGTGAACATCGAAACGATAACGCCGATGCCCAGCGTGGTGGCGAAGCCGACGATGGTGCCGGTGCCGAGGAAGAACAGCACGCCGCACGCGATGAGCGTGGTGATGTTGGAGTCAAGGATCGCGGTGAACGCACGCTTGAAGCCGGAGTCGATCGCGCTCTTTACGGTCTTGCCGGCAGCCATCTCCTCCTTGATGCGCTCAAAGATGATGACGTTCGCATCGACCGCCATACCGATGGACAGGATGATACCTGCAATGCCCGGCAGGGACAGGTTGACACGGATAACGCTGAACAGCAGTGCCTCGATGACCATGTAGAAGCACAGCGCGAAGCAGGAAACAACGCCCGGAACGCGGTACATGATGATCATGAACAGCATAACGAGGACCAGACCGATAAGACCTGCCTTGAGGCTGGAGCTCATCGCGTCAGCGCCCAGCTGCGGGCCGACAGAGCGAAGCTCTACCTGCTTGAGCGTGAACGGGATCTGACCGGCGTTGATGAGGTTTGCCAGCTCGGTCGCGCTGTCGCGGGTGAACGAGCCGGAGATTACGCAGCTGTCGCTGTCGATCTTGGAAGAAACGGACGGTGCGGAAATAACCTGATCGTCCATGACGATAGCCATTACATTGGTGCCGTCGGTACGAGCCGCGATGCTCTCGGTCGCCTCAGCAAACTTCTGCTTGCCCTCAGAGGTAAACTGTACCTCTACATAATGGGTATCCGCAACTTCGTTGCCGGTCGGGCGGCCATAGCCGTAAGTAGCTTTCTTAACGTCAGAGCCGGTCAGCCACTCCTTGCCGTCAGCATCGATAAAGGTGAGCTGTGCGGTGGTGCCGAGGGTCTGTACGGCCTCCTCCGGGTTGGTGATCTGCGGGATCTCGACCGTTACGCGGTTCTCGCCGCTGAGGGATACGGTAGCCTCGGTAAAGCCCTTACCGGTCAAACGCTGACGGATGACCTTCTGTACCGAGTCCATATCGTTCGACAGATTGCTCCTGTCGTAGCCGTCCGGGATCTCCGCCTCGTAAACGATGCGGGAGCCGCCGACCAGATCAAGACCCAGACGGATGCCGTTGTCGGTATCCAGCACGCTCGGGATGATGGCCTTGAGGTCGGATGCGGTGGTGTCTGCGGAATCAGCGGTGTCCGCCGAATCAGCAGTGGTGTCGGCAGAGGTATCTGCCGAGGTGTCCGTCGAGGCCGTGTCATCGGTGGACGAGGTATCGCTCGTATCCGTGGTGGCCGTGTCGGACGCTGCCGTGTTCCGGAACGGCATGGTCCAGCCGCCCGGAATGTACACTCCTGTTACCGCCGTCACGCCGAGGAAAATGATGATCAGCATGACTGCAATAAAGGAAGTTACACTCTTTTTCACTTGCAAGTGCCTCCTTTAAGTTTTTGTTACACAACTGATTCAGTATACAGCAGAATGACCAAAAAGTCAATATTTTCGCTGTAATAATGTAACATTTTCGCGCCCGCAGCGCGTATTCGATAGAATTTGCATTGCAAATCCATAAAAAGGCAGGGCGTGTACGCGCAGCGCGGCAATAAAGCCACGCAAGAACAGCGCCTGCCTTTTATGCAGGCATATTTGTGTGCCGCATACGACGCGCAAATATGCGCCATGCGCGGCACATCCTATCTCGTTTCAGGCCGTGGTCTGAAGCGGATCAGAGGTTGATCTCGACCTTTACGTCCTCACCGGTGAGATACGGCGCGATAGCCGGACGAACGCACTCGTTCAGGAACTCGTCCACCTGCGACGGACAGCGGCCGATGTAAGCGGACGGGTCAAGGTGCTCGAGGATCTGCTCACGGGTCATGCCGAACATCGGGTCGCCTGCAATGCGGTCAACCATGTCGTTCTCGAGGCCCTCTTCCTTGATGCGCTTGCCTGCGGCCATAGAGTGCTCGCGGATGCGCTCGTGCAGGTCCTGACGGTTGCCGCCGCGCTTGACGGCATCCATCATGATGTTCTCGGTCGCCATGAACGGCAGCTCGTTCATAACGTGCGCCTCGATGACCTTGGGGTAAACGACCAGACCGGAAACAACGTTGATCATGATGTTGAGGATGGCATCGACTGCGAGGAAAGCCTCCGGCACGGAGATGCGCTTGTTCGCGGAGTCGTCGAGCGTGCGCTCGAACCACTGGGTAGCCGAGGTGAACGCCGGGTTCAGGCTGTCGCAGATAACGTAGCGCGCCAGTGCACAGATACGCTCGGAGCGCATCGGATTGCGCTTGTACGGCATCGCGGACGAGCCGATCTGGTTCTTCTCGAACGGCTCCTCGACCTCCTTGAGGTGCTGGAGCAGGCGCAGGTCGGTGGCGAACTTGGACGCGGACTCGGCAATGCCGGCCAGCGTTGCAAGGGTCTGTGCATCGATCTTGCGGGAGTAGGTCTGACCGGAAACCGGAACGACACCGGCAAAGCCGAAATCATCGGCGATGCGCTTTTCGAGCTCCTTGACCTTGGCCTCGTCGCCGTCGAACAGCTCCATAAAGGAGGCCTGCGTGCCGGTGGTGCCCTTGCTGCCGAGCATACGCAGGTTTTCGATGCGGTACTCGACCTCGTTCAAATCCATCAGCAGCTCGTTCATCCACAGGGTCGCGCGCTTGCCGACGGTGGTCAGCTGTGCGGGCTGGAAGTGGGTGAAGCCGAGGGTCGGCTGAGCCTTGTGGGCATCCGCGAACTGTGCCAGTTTGTCGAGCACGGTGGCCAGCTTTTTGCGTACCAGCAGCAGACCCTCGCGGATCTGGATGATGTCGGTGTTGTCGCCAACGTATGCGCTCGTTGCGCCGAGGTGGATGATGCCTGCGGCCTTGGGAGCGGCCTTGCCGAAGGTGTAAACGTGCGCCATAACGTCATGGCGTACCTCTTTCTCGCGCTGACGGGCCACATCGTAGTCGATGTCGGTCAGGTGCGCGGCCATCTCGTCCACCTGTTCCTGCGTGATGGGCAGACCGAGGGCCATCTCCGCCTTGGCCAGCGACAGCCACAGGCGGCGCCATGTCGAGAACTTCATGTCCGAGGAGAAGGTATAGAGCATCTCCTTGGATGCGTAGCGCGAGGAAAGCGGGCTTTCATACACGTTATTCATGTTATTCGTCCTTTCCGGTGTGTATTTTATCCAAACTTTAACGAAATAACGGACTTGGGCAGTCCAATTTTAGTTTAACACTTTGCACCCGTCATTTCAAGCAAAACCGCCCTGTTTCGCGCTATCTTGTAGCAATAAACAAAGTTAGCGGCGGTTTCGCCGTTAGATTTTGCGTTCCCTGCCGTAAGGCCGTCCGGTGCACACGAGTTGCGAATGCAATACGCCGTATCCGGGCGGCAGCCCATTCCACGGCAGCCGTTCTCCGGTGCAATCGAGTTGCGAATGCAATACGCCGTATCCGGGCTGGGGAATTTCGCGCTCTGCGGAGCGCGGGAACGGGCGCGCCGCCCCGGCGCTGGGGCAAAAAGGGAGGGACACCTACGGTTTCCCTCCCTCTTTGAACTCCTACCTTTCCCTCGGCAACCTCGCGAACGGGCCTTACGGCCCTACTTCGTAAGTAACTCGCATAAAGGAACGGGTATCGGCTGACGTTTCTCGCGTTGCTGCGGCGTTATCGCGGCAGATTGCACTGGTTTTGCGTAAATACTGTCGCAGACCGCTAACGGCTTGAGCGCAGCCGAGAGAGGAATGGGCGGCGTTAAGCCGAGCCTACGAGCCGGTAGCGGTACTGCCGTTCCTTTTTTCGGTCCCGAGCACAAATAGGAACGGTGAAGCCGTTCCGTGCGCCGAGGTATCCCCAAAAGGGCGGAAGATGGAGTCCCAAGAGGATAGCACTCATTTAATTCGCGCACGGCGCGGGTTAGATGTTTAGCAGCCTACGGGCAAACCACCGTAGGGGGTGTCTATCCTTTTGGAAACCGTTCCCGCCGTCCGCAGACGGCGAAATCCCCAGCCCGGAAACGGCGTATTGCTCACGCAACTCGGTTGCACCAGAAAACGGCTGCCGAGGAAAGGGCTGCCGCCCAGTTACGGCGTTGCGCTCCCGCGCCTCGCGTGCACCGGAGAACGGCTGCCGCAGAATAGGCTCCTGCTGAACGCAAAAACAGCGCCTCCCTCCCGGAAAGCGCTGTTTCGGTATTCACTTACGCATTCTTGATGAACGCCTCGAGCCGGTCAAGACCCTTGTCGATCTCGGTCAGCGAGGTCGCATAGCTCCAGCGGACAAAGCCCGGAGCGGCGAACGCCGTACACGGTACGGTCGCGACGAGGCCCTTTTCGAGGAACAGCTGCGCGAAGTCCTCCGCGCTCTCGATGACCTTGCCGTACATGGTCTTGCCGAGGAAGCCCGTCATGTTCATCATAACATAGAACGCGCCCTCCGGCTTGATGCAGGAAACGCCCTCGATCTTGTTCATGCGCTCTACCAGATGGTCGCGGCGCTGCTCGAACGCCTGCTTCATCACCTGCATATCCTCCTGCGGGCCGGTCAGCGCGGTGATGGCCGCGTGCTGCGAAATGGTGCTCGGCGCGGAGGTCGAATGGCTCAGGTAGTTCGCCATCACCTTGGCGAGCTGCGGGTTGGAGGCGCTGTAACCGATACGCCAGCCGGTCATCGCGTAGCTCTTGGATACGCCGTTTACCAGAATGGTGCGGTTCTTCACGTCCTCGCCCAGCGCAGCGAACGAAACGAACTCGTTGTTGTCGTATACGAGGTTGCAGTAGATCTCATCTGCGATAACGTAGATGTTGTGGCGGCAGCAGACCTCGGCAATGGCCTCCAGCTCGGCTCTGGTATATACCATGCCGGTCGGGTTGGAGGGAGAGTTCAGCATGAACACCTTGGTGTTCTCGGTGATGGCGGCATCGAGCTGTGCGGCGGTGATCTTAAAGTCCGCCTCCTCGGTAGCGGCTACGATGACCGGAACTGCGCCCGCCTGCTTTACCATCTCGGAGTAGCTCACCCAGTACGGCGCGGCGATAACGACCTCATCGCCCGGGTTGCACAGCGTCATCAGCGCGATGTAGACCGAGTGCTTCGCACCGGAGGCAACGACGATCTGCGTCGGCTCGTAGTCCAGACCGCAGTCCTCCTTCAGACGGTAGCACGCTGCCTTTCGCAGATCCATTAGACCGGCCGCGGGCGTGTACTTGGTCTGGTTGTTCTCGATGGCCTCGATACCGGCCTGCTTGATGTGCTCCGGTGTCGGGAAATCCGGCTCACCGGCACCAAAGCCGACAACGTCCTTGCCCTCTGCCTTCATCTGCTTGAACAGCGAATCGATAGCGAGCGTCGTAGACGCCTGCACACCTGCTGCGATCTTGGAAATCGGCTTCAATGCCATGCTCAGCACTCCCTTGCATTCTCTCAAACTTCGATACGGTTTCTATGTGTTCTTATTATATGCTTCTCGCCTTATTTTTGCAAGTCCTGACAGAACAAATTGCAAAATCGACACAATAAAAAAACCCGTCGATATTGACGGGTTTGGTGTGGAATTTTCACAAAGAACGGTCGCGCGAGAAGATAATCAGGGCCGTTCCCCTGTCGATCGTGACGGCAAAGCGGCTGTGCGGCGCGGCCTCGTTCGAGGTCGAGATCATGCCTGCGCGCGTGACCGTGCCGTTCGTTAATTCATATTTTGCATTCTCGATGGTCACGCCCTCGAGCACGGCATCCATCGGCACGACCGAAAAATAGGTAAATTCCTCCGGCATGGTGAATTCCTGCCGGCCGCCCTGATGCAGCTCCACGCGGTTGTACGGGTCGAGGATGGTCAGGTGTCCGCCGAGCTGCCTGGCCTCCTCCATGAGAGAAAGGTTTGCCAGCATATGGTCGATGCGCCCGCCGGTCGCGCAGACGAGCGTAGCCTCGTGGCAGCCGCGGCGGAACACCTCTCTCAGGCAGCTCTGCGAGTCCGTGTCGTCCTTTTCGGGTTTGAGCAGGATCACATCGTCGCCCTCAACGTCCGTCATGGAGTCCCGGTCGGAGATCATAAAGTCCGGGTGCAGCCCGAGCGCCCGCGCGTGCCGCAGACCGCCGTCCGCACACGCGATGAGCGCATCCGGATGCGCGCGCAGGAACGCTTTGATGTATCCGTAGTCCGTTTCCGGCGCTGCCGCAAATATCAGCGCGTGCCGCCCTTGGTAAGTTCCCATTCTTTCAGATCCTTTACACTTTCATACAGCTTGACATAGCTTTCGTGACGGGTTTTCGCGATCTCTCCCGCTTCGACCGCCGCGAGAACGGCGCAGCCCTTCTCCTTGACATGGGCGCAGCCGGTGAATTTACACTGACCGATGTACGGCTCGAACTCGGGGAATGCATACTGTAAATCCTCCGCCAGCACGAGGTCCATCTGCTCGGTTTCGAACGAGGAAAAGCCCGGCGTATCCGCAATGTAGCCGCCGCCCTCGATGGGATGCAGCTCGACATGGCGGGTGGTGTGCCTGCCGCGCCCGATCTTATCCGAAATGGCGCCGACCTCCGCGCCGAACGCGCTGTCCAGCCGGTTGAGCACGCTCGACTTGCCCACGCCGGAGTTGCCCGCGAACGCACTCACGCGGCCGCGGATGCGCTCGCGCAGCTCGTCGATGCCCGCGCCGGTGTGGGCGCTCACGCGCAGCACCTCGATGCCGCTCTTCCGGTAGGTTTCGAACAGCTCGTCGCCCGGATCGGCATCCGTTTTGTTGATAACGACCAGCGCGTCCATATTTTTGTGTACCGCGATGGCCGTCATCTTGTCGATGAGGAACGGGTCCGTCACCGGCGGCGCGGCGCTCGCCACTGCCACGACCAGATCGAGATTCGCCACCGCCGGGCGTATCAGGCTGTTTTTGCGCGGCGCGATGGTCTGGAGATACCCCGTGCCGTCCTCCGGCTGGAGCTCCAGCGTAACGCGGTCGCCCACGATGGGCTTGCCCACCGTTTTGCGGAACCGTCCGCGTGCCTTGCATTCGATCAGACCCTCGGCGGTATCCACATAGTAGAAACCGCCGATGCCTTTGAGAATGATGCCTTCGAGCAATCTATCTTCCTCCGTTAGTTGAATGTGTAGGTCTGCGAGTAGGACGAACCATCCACGCTGACCGTTACCTCATGCTCACCCGCCGAGCCCGTCACCGGAACAGCGATGCTGCCCTCGCTCGTGCTGCGGGTATCGTCATACTGGATGACACCGTCCACATAAACGACAACGTGCGCCACATCCGTGTTGTCCGGCAGAGCCACCGGAACGGTCGCGCTGCCGAGCGTCGGCGTATCGCCGGTATCATCGCCGTTATTGCCGTTATCTCCGTTGTTTCCGGTGTTGTTGCCGGTATTGCCGGTATTCTGGCCGTTATTGCCGCTGTCGCTCTTGCCCTTGGAGATCTGGATGTTGACTGTGGTGCCCTTTGCGACCTCCGCGCCCGCATCCTGCGACTGCCATACGACCGAACCGGCCTCGGCGGTGCTCTCGACCTCGTTCACCGAGCCGATGGACAGACCCTTTTCGGTCAGGGCCTTTTCCGCCTCGTCCTTTGTCATGCCGAGCAGGCCGGGCACGGCGATCTTTTCGTCCTCCGGCTTTTTGCCCTTGCTGACGTAAACGGTCAGGGTCGAGCCGCGCTCGATCTCGGTGCCGGCCTCCGGGTCGGTGCGGATGACCTTGCCCTCCTCGACCTCGTCGCTGTACTCCTCCTCGAACTCGCACAGGATGTCATGCGCGGCGAGCGCCGTCTTGACGTAATCGATCGTCTTGTCCGAGAAATCGACCACCTTATAGGTGTCCTTGACGTTGTCGCCGCCCGCAGACACCGTTACCGTGATGACCGAGCCCTTGAGTATGGTCCTGCTGCCGTCCGAGAGCGGGTCCTGATCGATGATCTCGCCCTCCGGCCGGTCGGATTCCTCGCGTTTGGAGGCTTCCTTGATGGTGAAATTGTCGGTTATATCGGTATCCGCCATGACTTCGTCGATGGTGCGGCCGAGCAGGTCGGGCACGGGCAGCTTTTCGCCGTGGCTGCCGCCGGTGAATATCAAAATGCCGACCACCAGCAGGCTGACAACGGCCACAACGGCCACAGCGATACCGGCCGCCATCGCGGGCTTTTCGGAGAGCTTCTCGAAAAAGCTCTGCGGCTCAGGCTCGCGTTCGCGGTAGGTGGTCCTGGTGCGCGGGCGCGGCGCAGCAGCCGGAGCAGCCTCGCCGGTGCTGACCGGCTCACTCTCCACGCTGGCGCGGCGGGCGGCGCGCTGGATGTCCGCGCCGATGATCTGGGTTTCCCCCGAGTTGTCCTCGCTTGCCACATAATGAAAACGGGTTTCCGGGTCGTTCCGCACGCGCTCCATGTCCTCGTACATCTGCTCGGCGGATTCGTACCGGCGGCTGATGTTCGCGCTCATGGCGTGCATGACAATGTCGTCCAGTCCCTGCGGGATGCCGGGCATCAGGCTGCTCGGCACGGGCGGCACCTCGTTGATGTGCTGCATGACGACCTGCAAAGCGGTTTCGCCCTCGAACGGCAGTCTGCCGGTCAGCATCTCGTACAGCATCACGCCGAGCGAGTACAGGTCGGTGCGGTAGTCGATCTTGCTGCCCTTGGCCTGCTCGGGCGAGATATAGTGCACCGAGCCGATGGCCTCCTGCACCACGCGGGTTTCCTGCGCGGCGGCGAACGAGGCAATGCCGAAATCGGTCAGCTTGGCCGTGCCGTCCCGCAGGATGATGACGTTCTGCGGCTTGATGTCCTGATGGATGATGCCGCGCGAGTGGGCGTGCATCAGGGCGCGGCTCACCTGCTCCGCGAAGAATACGGCCTCCTGCCACGACAGATGGCCCTTTTTCTGGAGATAATGCTTGAGCGTGATGCCCTCGATGAGCTCCATGACGATATAATCCGTGCCGTCCTCACTGCCGACATCGAACACCGAAACGATGTTGTTGTGGCTCAGCTTGGCAACGGCGCGGGACTCGATGGAGAAGCGTTTGCGAATATCCGGGTCCGCCGCGTATTCTTTTTTGAGAATCTTGAGGGCCACATCGCGCCCGAGGATGGTATCGCGTGCGCGGTAGACCACCGCCATACCGCCGACGCCCACCACCTCGATGATCTGATAGCGGCCGCCGATCAATTTGCCGATAAACTTATCCATCTGCGGTCAAGCCTCCTGTCTTATGCCGCGGGTGAACAATGCTGCCGTGATGTTGTCGCGGCCGCCGCCGTCCAGCGCCAGCCGGAGCAGCGCATCGCCTGCCAGCTCGAGCGACCGGGCGCTCTTCAGCACCTCCGCGATCTGGCTGTCCTCGGCCATGCCGGTCAGGCCGTCCGTACACAGCAGCAGGATGTCGCTGTCCGCCAGCTGCACCTCGAACAGGTCGCCCTCGACCATCGGCTCCACGCCGACTGCGCGGGTGATGAGGTTTTTCTGGGGATGCGTGCGGGCCGCCTCCTCGGTGATGCGGCCGCGGCGGCGCATCTCCTCCACATAGGAGTGGTCGAGCGAGATCTGGCGCAGCTCCTCCTCGTGATAGAGATATGCGCGGCTGTCGCCCACATTGAGGATGGTGGCGCGGTCGCCCTGCACGAGCGCGGCGACCAGCGTCGTGCCCATGCCGCGGAATTCCGGCTGACGGCCTGCCAGCGTGAACACGGTTTCGTTGGCGTGGTCCAGCGCCCGCGTGAGCAGCTCATGCCGGGTCTTTTCGTCCAGCGTACCGGAGAGTGCATCGCCCGCGAACTCGATAAAGCTCTGCGCGGCGAAGCGGCTGGCTACGTTGCCCGCATTCGCGCCGCCCATGCCGTCGCACACGACGACGAGCGCGGTGTCGTTGTCCTCCCGCGCCTCGATCTGAAAAATATCCTGATTGGTCGGGCGCACCCGTCCCTTATCGGTCAAGCCGAAATATTCCATATCACAACCTCCTTCGATCGTGAAACCGCAATTTTCCCCTTTTTTTCGTTGATATTATGCTTTGCGCTCCTTGAGCTCGCGCTGCCGGAGCTGGCCGCACGCCGCATCGATGTCCGGGCCGAGCCTGCGCCGCACGGTGGCCGTCACGCCGCGTTTTTCCAGCGCCTGCTGGAATTTGCGGACGGTTTCCGGCTTCGAGGGCTTCAGCGGGCTCTCCGCCACCTCGTTGAGCGGGATGAGATTCACATGAGCCGGACGGCCTTTGAGCAGCTTCGCCAGAAGGTCAGCCTGCCACGGGCGGTCGGTCTTGTCGCGCGCCATCATGTACTCGTAGGAGATGCGCCGTCCGGTGGTGTCAAAGTAGTACCGGCAGGCTTTCATCAGCCGCTCAATCGGGTACGCATCGTTCACCGGCATGATGGACGAGCGCGTTTCGTCATCGGGCGCGTGCAGCGACACGGACAGCGTGATCTGTAGCTTTTCCCGTGCCAGCATCTCTATTCTATCAGCAATTCCGCTGGTTGACAAGGAGATATGGCGCTGGCCGATGTTGATGCCCTCCGGGCAGCTTACCAGATGCAGGAATTTCAGCACGTTGTCGTAGTTGTCGAGCGGTTCGCCCGTGCCCATCAGCACGATGTTGGAAACCTTTTCGCCGCTGTCCTTCTGCATGAACAGGATCTCGTCCAGAATCTCACCGGCGGACAGGCTGCGCTTGCGGCCGTTGAGTCCCGAGGCGCAGAACTTGCAGCCCATGCGGCAGCCGACCTGCGTCGAAACGCAGACCGACACGCCGTGCTCGTAGTGCATGAGGACGGACTCCACGCAGTCGCCGTCGCGCAGCCGCCACAGGTATTTCACCGTGCCATCGACCTTGCTCACCTGCTTGCGGGCCACCTCGGGCACAGTCAGCAGGAAGTTTTCGGCCAGCCGTGCGCGTAAATCCTTGGACAGGTTGGACATCTCTTCAAAGGACTCCACACCCTCGTGAAGCCATTTGAAGATCTGTCCCGCGCGGAACGGCTTTTCGCCCATCTCTTTCAGGGCAGCCTTTAATTCTTCTATTGTAAGGGATTTGATCTCGACCATCTGTTTCTCCTTCAAATCGTTCAAATCGACTTTAATCTATTCCGTAGGGCGGGCTGCCCTCAGCCCGCCGCTTGTGACAATGTGCTCCGACTTACAACGGCGGGGTGAGGGCACCCCGCCCTACGGTTCTGGTATCACTTACGCACCATCTTCGCGATAAAGAACCCATCCGTATCGTGTACGGGCGGCAGCAGCGTCACCATGCCGTCCTCCCGCTCTCCGCAGACCGGATGTGCCCACGAAACGGCCTCAAAATCGCTGTTTTCCGCCAGAAATGCGCGGACAACGTCCTCGTTCTCCCGCTGCAAGATCGTGCAGGTCGAGTATACGAGCGTGCCGCCTTTTTTGACGTACTGTGCACAGTTTGCAAGGATTTTCGCCTGAATCTCCGGCAGTCCGGCGATCTCATCCGGATTTTTGAACCGGATTTCGGGCTTCTTGCGGATAATGCCCAGTCCCGAGCAGGGTACGTCGCAGAGCACAACGTCCGCGCTGTCCTTCCATTCCTCGCGGCAGACCGAGGCATCCTGCAATTCGGTGCGGATGTTCGGCAGGCCGAGCCGCGATGCGCCCTCGCGGATGCGGCGCAGCTTGTGCTCGTAGATGTCGCACGAGGCAACGCTGCCCTTGCCCTGCATCTTCTCCGCCATGGCGAAGCTCTTGCCGCCGGGCGCGGCGCAGCAGTCGAGCACGGTGTCGCCCGGTTTCGGGTCAGCGACCGCCGCCGCGAGTGCGCTCGCCGCATCCTGCACGGTCACACGGCCCTCCGCGAACGCCGGGAGCGCCGCCGCATCTCCGCCGCCGCAAAGGAGTATCTCGGGGAACGCCGCGTGCGGCGTGACGGTCAGACCTGCCGCTTCGAGCTCGGCCTGTGCCTCTGCGGGCGTACACTTCATCGTGTTCACGCGCACCGAAATCGGCGCGTCCGCGTTATCCGCCTGACAGATTTTCTGCGTCAGCTTCTGCCCGTACTGCGCGGACAGCAGCCGCACGAGCCACTCCGGATGGCTGTATTGCAGCGCGTAGTAGCTTTCCTTGTCCGGACAGTTCAGGCGCGGCAAAGTGCCGTTCTGCGCCGCATTTGCGGCATTTCTCAGCACTGCATTGGCAAAAGCGACCGTGCGGTCATTTGCGTGCGCGTAGTGCTTGACCAGCGCGACCGTTTCCGCGACAGCGGCGTGCGCCGGTATCTTGTCCATCAGGATGAGCTGGTAAAGGCCCATCCGCAGACACGCCAGCACGCGCGGCGCGATCTTCTTGAGCCGCACGCTCGAGAAGTGCCGCAGATACCAGTCGAGCAGCATTTCGTTCTGCACCGTGCCGTAGGTCAGGCGCGAGGCCAGCGCCGCATCGCGGCTGTCCAGTCCCGCGCGGGCGAGGTAGTGGTGCAGTGCGCCGTCCGACCATGCGGCCTCCTCGGCCATCGAGAACAGCGAGAACGCCGCGACCTCACGCGGAGTTTTGGGTCGTTTATCGATCATTGCGGTTTCGTCCTCCAAAAATCACCAGCAGACGGAGCAGCTGCGCCAGCGACACCGCAAGCGCGGCAACGTAGGTCAGCGCAGCGGCGGTGAGCGTTTTTTTCGCCATCGGATACTCGTCGGCAGTCAGCAGCCCGTTCTGCTGGATGGTCTGCAGCGCACGGCGCGAGGCATCCAGCTCCACCGGCAGGGTGACGAGCTGGAACACGGTGGACAGCGCGAACGCGGCAATGCCCACATAGATGAGCGCGCCGAAATTCAGCACCAGACCCAGCAGGATGAGCGGAAAAGCGGCGGTCGCGCCCGCCTGTGTCAGCGGGATGATGGCCGCGCGCAGCTTGATGGGCGAGTAGCCCACGGCGTACTGCACGGCATGGCCGGCCTCGTGCGCGGCAACGCCCACCGAAGCGACCGAGGTCGAGCTGTACACCGAGCTCGACAGGCGTATCACGTTGGTGCGCGGGTCGTAGTGGTCGGTCAGCTTGCCGGAAACGTACTCGATGCCCACATTCGTCACGCCGTTGGCGCGCAGAACGGCCTCTGCCGCCTGTGCGCCGGTCAGTCCGCGCAGATTGTGCACCTTGGAGTACCGGCTGAACGTGCTGTTTACCCGGCTCTGCGCCCAGAGCGCGAACAGAACGCACGGCAAAACCAGCACGATATAGGTCATGTCAATTCCGTAATAACCATAGTAAGGCATTGAAAAACCTCCAATTCAGAGTGGAGAGTGTAGATTGGAGAGTGTAGAGTGAAGATTCCGTTCTCTCCACTCTTCACTCCACACGCTTCACTCTCTTTATTACTCTCCCAGCTTCACGCCGACTTCCAGACTGTGCCCTCGGAGAAAGTCGGTCGCTTTCATGCGCTTGCCGCCGACCAGCTGGATTTCCGTGAGCCGCAGAGCGCCCTCGCCGCACGCGACGGTCAGGCCCTTTTTCGGGTCGGCCTCGAGCACCGTGCCCGCCTCGCCACTGCCGGCTGCCTTTTCGGCGGCGAACACCTTCAGGCGCTCGCCCGCAAGGCTGGTCAGCGCGATGGGCCACGGATTCAGGCCGCGGATCAGGCAGTCGATCTCGTGCGCAGACTTGCTCCAGTCGATGACCGCCATCTGCTTATCCAGCATATGGGCGTAGCAGCTCTGTGCATCGTCCTGCGGCTGCGGTGTGATGTCATTCAGTTTGACGAGCGTTTCGATCAAAAGTTCCGCACCGGCCTGTGCCAGACGGTCGAACAGCTCACCGGCGGTTTCGGTTTCGCCGACCGCGGTTTCGTACGTCAGCAGCATATCGCCGGTATCCAGACCCTCGGCCATCTGCATGGTGGTAACGCCCGCCTTTTCGTCGCCCGCGATAACGGCCCACTGGATGGGCGCGGCACCGCGCCAGCGCGGCAGCAGCGAACCGTGCACGTTGATGCAGCCGTGCGGCGGAATATCGAGCACCGCCTTGGGCAGCAGCTTGCCGTAGGCCACCACGATGATGACCTCGGGCGCCAGCGCACGCAGACGCGCCTGCTCGTCCTCATTTTTGAGCGTGTTCGGCTGAAAAACCGGGATATTGTGCGCGAGCGCCAGCGTTTTCACCGGCGGCGCGGTTAAGATCTGCTTGCGGCCCTGCGGCTTGTCCGGCTGGGTGTACACCGCGCAGACCTCATGGCCTGCATCGATGAGCGCCTGCAAACTCGGCACGGCGAAATCCGGCGTGCCCATGAATACGATACGCATTATTCGTCCTCACCGCCCTGCATATCCTCCGGGTCGATGTACTCCTCGACCTTTTCGGTGAACAGATGGCCGTCCAGATGCTCGGTTTCGTGGCAGAAGCACTGTGCAACGATGCCCTCTCCCTCACGCTCGAACCAGTTGCCGTTGCGGTCCTGTGCGCGGATCTTTGCCCACGTCGGACGGGTAACATAGCCGTAAACGCCCGGCACGGACAGGCAGCCCTCAGCGACACGCGCCGAGCCCTTCTGCTCGATGACTTCCGGATTTACCAGCTCGACCATTTCCTCGGGCTCCGTGTTCACATCCAGCAGCACGACAACGCGGCGCAGGATGCCCACCTGCGGTGCGGCAAGGCCAACGCCGCCGGAGTTTTCCAGCGTTTCACGCATATCGTCGAGGAGCGTGTGCAGGCGGTCGTCAAACTTCTCCACCTTGCGGCTGTGCTTTAAGAGCTGCTCGTCGCCCTCGGTCAAAATCTTTCTCAGTGCCATTTGTTCATTCCTCCACTTGATTCAGCTTATCCATGTATTTTTGTAAACATTCCTGTATATTTTTCTCGTCCATCGCCGGGAACGGCATCACAGGCTGCGGTTTTCCGCTGCCAACGTGCTTTTCCAGCCATGCGACATCGTGCCAGCCGTCGAATTTCCAGCCGGAGTCGTGCCAGATGCCCGCATCCGTAAAGCCGAGTCTGCGCTGCATCCGAATGCTCTTTTCGTTCGGCAGGGTAACGCAGCTGTACAGATGGCGCAGGCCCTGCATCTCCAGCAGGTCGATCAGGCAGGCCAGCACGGTCGTGCCGACACCGTGCCCGTGCGTGCCCTGTGCCAGATAGATGGACAGCTCCGCATCCCAGTCGTAGGCCGCGCGTTCGCGGATGCGGTGGGCATAGGCGTAGCCCATGACAGCGCCGTCCCGCTCACAGACAAGGTACGGGAACGCCGCCGCGGTTTCGCGAATGCGGCCCGCAAAATCCGCAACGCTCGGCACATCGTACTCGAACGTTATCGTTGTGTCCGTTATGTAGGGCTTGTAGATCGCCAGCAGCGCTTCGGCATCGCTTTCCGCCGCCCTGCGAATGGTAAATTTGCTCATTGACTATACCTTCTTTGCCGGGGTTCAAAAATTGAGAATTGAAAATGGAGAATTGAGAATTGTGGTATCGCGCAAAGCGCGATTTTTTATTCCGCCCGTTGGGCGGCACACATCGTCGCAGCGCGGACGGAACTCGCGCAAGGATAGCTCGTCGCAGCGCGGACGGAACTCGCGCAAGGATAGCGACATTTTCCATTCTCCATTCTCAATTTTCAATTATTTATCACATTTCGTTATTGGAATCCGCGAACACCGTAACGCCTCTGTTTTTGCTGTCGCGCATGAACTCTCTCAGCACGCCGGAAATCAGCCTGCGCCATCTTGCACAGTCCCTTGCGCGGATGGTGAGATGGTAGCGATACCGTCCCATCACCTTGACCATCTGCGCGGCCGCCGGGCCGAGCACGGGCGCTTTTACATCCGCGAACTGACCCTCCATCAGGCTTTGCAGGCGCGTTTTGAGCGCCAGCAGACTGCTGAGCACCTGCTGTTCGATCTCACCGACGGCGGTTATCATGGTGATGTCGCACACCGGCGGACAGCGGAGCGCTTCGCGGGTTTCCATCTCACTCTCGTAGAATTTTTCGTAATCCTGCCGCGCGGCGGTCAAAATGACCGGATGCAGCGGGCTGTACGTCTGTATCACGGCGCGGCCGGTGTCAAATCGGCGGCCTGCGCGCCCGACCACCTGCGTGATGAGCGAAAACGTGCGCTCACGGGCGCGGTAGTCCTGTGCATACAGGCTCTGGTCGGCATCGAGCACGCCGACCAGCGTGACGTTCTCGAAATCCAGTCCCTTTGTCACCATCTGCGTGCCGATGAGGATGTCCGCCTCGCCCTTGCCGAACCGGGTGAGCAGGCGCTCATGCGCGCCCTTGGTGTTCATGGTGTCCGCATCCATGCGGAGCACCCGCGCGGACGGGAACCGCTCGTGCAGCTCCTCCTCCAGCTTCTGCGTGCCGGGCGTTTCGGTGAACAGGCTCGTGCTGCCGCACTGCGGGCATTTGCCGGTTATCTTGATGGAAGCGCCGCAGTAGTGGCACATCGCGCGGCCGGAAACCGAATGGTAGGTCATCGTGGTCGAGCAGGACGGGCACTCCGGCACCCAGCCGCACACGCCGCAGCCGATCACGCGGCTGTTGCCGCGCCGGTTGAGGAACAGGATAGCCTGTTTGCCCTTTTCGAGCGTGCCGATGAGCTCGCGTTCCAGATCCGGCCCGACGATGCCGCTCCGTCCCTCGCGGGCCAGTCCGCGCATATCCGCGATGATGACCTCGGGCAGTCCGGCGCCCAGAAAACGCTCTGTGAGCGTAAAGACCGGGTATTTTCCCTGTTTCGCGCCGTAATAGGTTTCCACAGACGGCGTGGCCGAGCCGAGCACGAGCAGCGCATCCGACTGGGAAACGCGGTACTTCGCCACATCGCGGGCATGATAGCGCGGCGACTGCTCCGAGCGGTAGGCCGCATCCTGCTCCTCGTCGATGATGATAACACCGAGGTTTTTCGCGGGCGCGAACACCGCCGAGCGCGTACCGATGACAACGCGGGCGCGGCCGGTCTTGATCTTTTTGAAGCTGTCGTACCGCTCACCGGCGGACAGCGCGGAGTGCAGCACAGCGACCTCCTCGCCAAACCGGGCGGCAAACTGGCGCAGCAGCTGCGGTGTCAGCCCGATCTCCGGCACGAGCACGATGGCGCTCTTTCCCTGCTCCAGCGCGTGCGCGATGAGCTGGAGATACACCTGTGTCTTGCCGCTGCCCGTCACGCCGAACAGGAGCGCGGCGCGCGGCGCGTTCTCGTCCAGCAGAGCGGCCATGCCGTCATACGCCTGCTGCTGTGCGGCAGAGAGCACGGGCGCAGCGGCACGCGGCACCTCGGAGAAGTCCGGCGCGCGCAGCACCTCCTCGTATTCCGCGCGGAGGATGCCCTTTTTCACCATGTCGCGCAGCGCGGCATCGCTCACGCCGGTCATGTAGCCAAGCTCCTTCTGGCTCATCGCGCCGCCGTCCGCCAGCAGCGAGATCACATCCAGACGAGCCGGGCTCCTCCGGCTGACGCGCGACATCGCCTCGGACTTTTCCATAGCCAGACGGAGCATTTTCTCGGTCTTATCGCCGGTTTTCTGCACGGTATTGCTGTGATAAACGAGAATCCCCTCTCCTGCCAGCGCATCCAGCGTCTGGCCTGCGCCTTTGCCGAGGCGTTCGCGTATCTCGGCGGCTGACAGGGTCTGTCCGGCCTGCTCGAACAGCGCGAGCACCTCACCGGCCTCGCCGTCACGGCGGTGCAGAGCCGATACATCCGCATCGGCGGCCAGCGTGTAGGTTTCGTTCCGCTTGAACCACAATCCGGCGGGCAGCATGGCGTGTACGCAGTCGAAGTAAGTGCAGTACAGCCTTTCGCGCATCCATGCGGCGAGCCTCAGCTGCTCGGCGGTCAGAACGGGCGTGTCGTCCAGCACCTCGACGATGGGCTTGAGCTTGAACTCGCCCGCATCCTCGCGGAACGCCAGCACGACCGCTTCCGCCCGTTTATTGCCAAAGCCGAACGGCACGAGAACACGGGTGCCGATCTGCACCTGTTCCCGCAGCTCGTCCGGCACACGGTAAGAGTATAGCTTGTCGATGGCATAGGTCGCTGCATCCACAGCGACTGCACAGATTTTTTTCGCCATGGAACGCACCAACCTTTCGCTTCTTCTTTTATCGTCGCTTGCAGTTTATCGTAGGGCGCGACGACTCGGCGCGCCGCTGTCAATCGGTGCATACCGTTCCATACGGCGTGCCGGGGTCGTCACGCCCTACGGCATTGTTTTCATCGGTTGCGGATAAACGGAAAACATGACGTTAATTCTCTATTTTCCGTTCTCAATTCTCAATTATTCATCCCGAGCAGTCGGTCAAGAATCAGGTCGGCCAGCGCCTCTTTGCTCATCATCGGCGGGGTTTCCCGATGTCCGTCCCTGAAGAGCAGCGTTGCCACATTGGTATCCGTGCC
Source organism: uncultured Agathobaculum sp. (assembly GCA_934504345.1). GTDB lineage: Bacteria > Bacillota > Clostridia > Oscillospirales > Butyricicoccaceae > Agathobaculum. The sequence continues at coordinate 46,680 of CAKSVR010000005.1, forward strand.
GAAGCCTGCGCCTTTATCGCGCAGCGAGTTCGCCACGAGCATATCGCAGTTCTTGCGGCGCAGCTTGCTTTCGGCGTTGTCGAGCAGGTTCTGCGTTTCCATCGCGAAGCCGCAGAGCAGCTGGCCGGGTCTTTTCTCCTTGCCGAGCGCGGCGAGGATGTCCGGGTTGCGGGTCAGCTCGATGTTCATTTCGCCGTCGCCCTTTTTGAGCTTTTCATCGGCGGTCTGCGCCGGGCGGTAATCACCGACGGCGGCGGCCTTGATGATGAAATCCTGCTCCGGTGCGCGGCTCGTTACGGCCTCGTACATATCACGGGCGGAAACGATGTCCACGCGCGTTACGCCGTGCGGCGCGGCGAGTGCGGTCGGGCCGGAAACGAGCGTTGCCTCTGCGCCGCGCATGGCCGCGCGGGCGGCGATGGCATAGCCCATCTTGCCGGTCGAGTGATTGGACAGGAAGCGCACCGGGTCCATGGCCTCCTGTGTCGGGCCGGCGGTGACAAGAACGTGTCTGCCTGCCAGATCCTGCTCAGTCAGCGCCTTTTCGATGCCCCAGAGGAGCGTGGGCGTGTCCGGCAGCTTGCCGCGGCCGCTGTCGCCGCAGGCGAGGTGGCCTGCATCCGGCTCGATGATATGGAAGCCGCGCTTTCGGAGCGTGGCGAGGTTTTCCTGTGTCACCGGATTGTCGTACATTCCGGTGTTCATCGCGGGCGCGATGACAACGGGCGCCTTGGTGGCGAGCAGTGTCGTCGTCACCATATCGTCCGCGATGCCGTGCGCGGCCTTGGCGATGACATTGGCCGTCGCGGGTGCGATCACGAACACATCAGCGGCCTTGGCCAGCGAGATATGCTCGACCTCCCACGGAAAGCTGCGGTCGAACGTATCCACGACCGTGCGGCTGCCGGAGAGCGTTTCGAATGTCATCGGCGCGATGAACTGCGCGGCGGATTCGGTCATGAGCACATGAACGCTCGCGCCGTTCTGATGCAGTTTGCTCGTCAGATCGGCGGCTTTATAGGCCGCGATGCCGCCTGTTACGCACAGAACGACCGTTTTCCCTGCAAAACGCATGGTTTAGAGGTCCTCCTCCGGGATGTCGCCGTCGCTCAGAGAGCCGTCGTCGAACTCGTTCAGGCGGCGGACACTCTCTCTGTCGTCCTCGTCCTCGTCATCCTCGTCCTCGGTGTGCTCCTCGTCCTCGTCCAGATCGATGGTATCATCCACATCGACCATGGCAGCGGCGATGGCGTTGTTCTGCGGGATGGCAGTTTCTACGCGCGGGCCCGGACGGTAAACGATCTCACCGGCTGCGATCTCGTCGAGCGCCAGCTTGACAGCCTTGTCCGGCAGCTCCTCGCCCTTGGCCTCCGCCTCATCGGCAATATCGCGGGCGCGCTGTGCGGCCAGATTGACCAGCAGATAGCGGTTGCCTACACGTTTCATCAGTTCCTGCATCGAAGGGTTCAGCATAGTAATCAGTTCTCCTTATTTACCAGATATGGTTTTATTTTATGAAAGTTTCTGTTTATATCATGTCGCTTATCGACGCTTGGCGAGAATGCCGTGCAGTTCTTCCACTGCACGCTCCACCGTGTCGTTAACGACCACATAATCGAATTTATCCTGCTGGGCAAGCTCGCCCTTGGCGGTTTCGAGGCGCTTCTGCACCTTGGCCTCGTCCTCGGTGCCGCGGCCGCGCAGACGGTTCGCCAGCTCCTCGAACGACGGCGGCGCGATGAACACCATCACGGCATCCGGGCGCTTCTCGTGCACCTGCATCGCGCCCTGCACCTCGATCTCGAGGATCACGTCAAAGCCGGCCTCCAGCTTTTCGTTCACCGGCGCTTCGAGCGTGCCGTAGTAGTTATCGACGTACTTTGCGTGCTCCAAAAAGGCGTTTTCTTCAATTTTCTTCTCAAAATCCTCTTTCGTGAGGAAATAATACTGCACGCCGTCCTTTTCGCCCGGACGGGGTGCGCGCGTGGTGGCGGAGATGGAGAAGAACAGCTTCTCATCCTCGCTCAGCAGCTTCGACAGCACCGTGCCCTTGCCTGCACCGGACGGGCCGGTGAATACATACAGTGTTCCCTTACGCATCTTCTGGTTCTCCTTCCTCGGCTTCGCCCGCGAAGCGCGCCGCGACCGTTTCGGGCTGCAAAGCGCTCAGCACCACATGGTCGCTGTCCATGATGAGCACGGCGCGGGTGCGGCGGCCGTAGGTGCCGTCCACCACCATGCCGCGGTCGCGTGCCTCCTGCACGGTGCGCTTGACCGGCGCGGATTCCGGGCTGACGATGGCGATCAGCCGCGACGAGGCGACCATATTGCCAAAACCGATATTGATGAGCTTCATCGCTGACCTCTCCCCTTTGTTCTATTCGAAAATTACTCGATATTCTGGATCTGTTCGCGGATTTTTTCGATCTCGCTCTTGATGTTCACGACTGTCTGCGCCATAGACACATCGTTGGCCTTGGAGCCGATGGTGTTGGCCTCGCGGTTCATCTCCTGCACGAGGAAATCCAGCTTGCGGCCGATGGGCTTTGCCTCGTTCAGCATCCCGTCGAGCTGCTGCAGATGGCTCCGCAGACGCACGGTTTCCTCATCCACGGCGGTCTTGTCCGCGTAGATGGCGGCCTCGGTGACGATGCGGGTCTCATCGATGGATGTATCCGCCAGCACCTCCTGCATACGCGCCAGCAGCTTCTCGCGGTACTCGCGCACGCGCTCGGGCGAACGCTTTTCGACCTCGCCGACCATGCGCTCGATCTCGGAAGCGCGGTTTCGCACATCCTCCGCGAGCTTTATGCCCTCACGGGCGCGCATCTCGTCAAAGCTGTCGCACGCCTCGGTGAATACGGTCAGCACATCGCGGGTCATCTCGTCCGCATCCTGCTCCACGCGCTCGGAGCCGAGCACATCGGGCAGCTTGGCGAGGCTCATCACGCTCACATCGTCGCGCAGACCGTATTTGTCAGCCAGCTCGTGCAGAGCGGCCAGATAATGCTCGGCCAGTGCATGATTGACCGTGACGGCGATGTCGCCGCCTTCCTGTGTTTCCACGCTGATGTACACTTCCACCTTGCCGCGCGCGATGCGGGCCGCTGCGGCCTTTTTCACGGCATCATCCAGAAAACCGTACTGGCGCGGCGCCTTTACCGTGCAGTCCAGATAGCGGTGGTTGACAGCGCGCAGCTCCGCGGTGATCGTTCTGCCGTGCAGCTCCTGCTTTGCGCGGCCGTAGCCGGTCATACTCTTCATATTTTTTCTTCCCCTTTGTTATTCGGGCGGCAGCGTGCGGCGCAGCAGCGCGATCAGCCGCGACAGCCCGAGATCATATACAATAAAGCCGATATTGGCCGCAAACCACAGTCCGGCCAGCCGGAACAGCCCCGACATTTCCAGTTGCGGGAACAGCCCGAGGCGCACAAGGACACAGCCGAGCACCAGCACGATGTTCCAGTACGCCAGCTTGCCGGACAGCTGCGCGGGCCGCGGCACGCGGCACTCGATGCCGTATTTGACGATGGGATACAGGCCGAACACCAGCACATAAGCCGCCGCTGTCACCTTGCGCGGCGTGAGCAGCAGCCCGAGCACCGAGGCGGTGATATACAGCAGCACCGCTGTTTTCACGCGGGCGCGGCGCAGCAGCGGTATCGCCGAAGCGACACCCGCCATCAGGCAGGCCGCCGGGCCGATCTGCGGCAGCGCACCGCCGAGATACAGCAGCGCCGTAGCCGCCGCCGCCAGCAGGCCGCCGCGTGCGAGGTCGCGCGTGCTCATATCAGCAGCCGCCTCCTCCGCAGCAGGCGTTCAGGCAGCAGTTGCAGAGGAGTGTCTGCACGCAGCAGTCGCACATACTGACCTCCTGCATCGGACGGTAGCCGCCGTAGCCGCCGGACATATTCAGGTTGTTGAGCGCGGTGCGGTATTCCGCATTGGACGGGTCGAGCTGACACGCCTGCGTGTAGGCGCGGAGCGCCTCATCATACCAGCCCTTGCGGTAATACACCGTGCCGGTCAGGAAGAACCACTCGGCATCCCGGCCGGGCACGCGCTGCAAAAGCTGCTCGGCCAGCCCGAGGTTGCCCTGATTGATGGCCTGCCGCACCTGTGCGTACAGCGCGGCGTTCGCACCCGTGTAGGTGCTCTGCTGATAGCCGCCGTAGGTCTGCTGACCGCCGTAGCTCTGTCCGCTGCTGCCTGCCGCGGTCTTGCCGGAGCGCTCGTTCATGATCATGTCGTACGCTTCGTTGATCTCTTTCATGCGGGCCTCTGCCAGGTCGGCCAGCGGATTGTTTACATAATTATCCGGGTGATATTTTCGTGCCAGCTCGCGGTAGGCACGTTTGACGTCGTCGTCGCTGGTCTGCGGCGTTACGCCGAGCACCTTATAGGGATCCATGTTTTCCCCTTCCTCCGTTCGTTTGGTACGTTCCGTCCAGCACCTGTCGGGTGACGGTCGGCATACCCAGAAAAATGATATTGCGGATCAGGTCCGCATCTCTCTGCGGCTCCAGCAGGTCGAACGCCATGCAGACGTCCGCCAGCGAGCGTTCGAGCGTGCGCTCGAGCGGCTCCCGGATCGCGGTGATGTCCGGCTCGTGCAGGTCATAGCGCAGCACGACCGGATTATAGCTGTTCTCTTCCATATCCTTTTTGATGTCCTGCACCGCATCGACGAGGTAGATCCACCGGCCGATCTGGCTGAACATCTGGTGCAGGATGCGTTCGCGGGCATCGCCCGTGCGCGGCACCACCGCCGCCGTCATGCGCGAGGAGGTATCCGCCGCGCGGTCCATCGAGGGACAGTGCGCCTGCTCCAGCTGCCGCAGATCCTCGAGCGCCTGCCGTATCTCGGCATCGGCCTCGGGCATCCGGGCGCGGGCTTTCTCGTAGCCGCGTTTTCCGAGCGCACACAGCAGACCGGCCAGCGCACGCTTTGCGCCTTTTTCATCCGCAAGGTCGTCCCGGAACTTGTGATAGGTCAGCACAACGCTCGCATCCGCCGCCAGCCGCAGCGCCTCGTCGGGCGCAGCGCACGCACGCCGGAGAAACGGCTGTGCATCGCAGCGCTTGCGGCACGGCGGCGCGGTTTCCGTTTGGCCGCAGCCCGCCGTCAGCGCGAGGAACGTCATATCGTAGCTGAGGAATAAGGTGTAAAATCTGCCGTATTCCGCGCGTATCGTGTGGCATAAGCCGCAGTAGACCTGCTGAAAACGCTCCGCCTCTTTCACCCGCAGCTCGGCCTTCACCGGACGGATAAAGCCAAACATCGCATAGCCCTTTCCCGCCGTGCAGCGTGCACGGACTTTCGTATTCAATCTATTTTACCGAACTTTTGCGTATCTGACAAGGGCGAACACGGAAAATTGGCGAAAATTCATAAAAAATTAAAACTACCTGTCGCGAAACCATTCAAATAGAGTGAAGAGTGAGGAGTGGAGAGTGAAGAGATTGTTTGGATTAGGTGTTTCGCCATAGAAGCAAATAAATCTCCACTCTTCACTCTCAACTCTCCACTCTATTCTTAAAGTCTTTCGGTGATGGCGAACGGCGCTTCATTCCGCATTTTCAGCACACGGCTGTACCACATCGCCGCCAGAATGCCAAGAACGAACAGCACGCCGCCCGCCAGCGCGGACAGGCCGCCGCCCAGCTTCAGCGCGGCCGCAATGCCGTAGCCGATGAAAAACAGCACGAGCGGCAGCAGATACACGAGCACCGCGAAGCCGAGCACCTGTTTGGTTTCGCCCTCGAGCAGCACGCGGTCGCCAATGGCAGCGTGCGCGTGGTTGCGCGCCGTGACATATAATGTCTGGGTTTCCAGACCGCCGCAGCCGCCGCACTTGGCGCAGTCGTGGCCGCAGGCCGAACGGCGGGTCACTTCGACCTCCGCCAGCCCGCCGGGCAGCAGCTTTTTGATGGTTCCCTGTTGGGTCATTTATATCCTCTCCATAAACGTAAAAACGTATATTTTTCCCTGGTTTACACCGCACAAAATGAATCAGATTATTCCGCAAATTCGCTCATAATCCGAAACGCTGCCCGGATGCCGTCCACGGCGGCGGACATGATGCCGCCCGCGTAGCCTGCGCCCTCGCCGCACGGGATCAGGCCCGCACAGCCGAGGCCGAACAGGTCCTCGCCGCGCGTGATCCGCACCGGAGAGGACGTTCGCGTTTCCGGGCCGGTCAGCAGCGCATCCGCCGCATCGTAGCCGCGGATCTTTCTTCCGAAATACGGCAGGCTGTCCCGCAGCATGGTCTGCGCGAAATCCGGCAGGCAGGCCGCCGCCACACCGAGCTCCACACCGATGGGATAGCTGGGCTTGACCGCGCCGAGGCGTTTTGTCGGCTTTCCGTTCAGAAAATCGCCCACGCGCTGACACGGTGCGCGGTACGAGCCGGTCTGTGCATACGCCGCGTGCTCGATGCGCCGCTGGAGCGCTACGCCGCCGAACGGTGTGCCGTCGTCGTAATCCGCCGGATCGACCGACACAGCGAGCGCCGCGTTCGCGTTCCTGCCGTCGCGGGCATGATAGCTCATGCCGTTCGTGACGACCGTATCCTCCTCGCTCTGCGCCGCAACGACCACGCCGCCCGGGCACATACAGAACGAGTAGCACGCGCGCCCGTCCGCTCTGCGCGAGAGATTGTACTCCGCAGGCGGCAGCGCAGGATGACCCGCCGCCTTTCCGTACAGAGCGCGGTCGAGCTCGCTTTGCAGGTGCTCGATACGCACGCCGACCGAGAACGCCTTGGGCTCGAAGTACACGCCGTTTCCGTGCAGCGCCGCGAACGTGTCGCGCGCCGAGTGGCCGATGGCCAGCACCGCCCGCTCGCACGCGATGTCCTGTCCGTCCGCCTGCACGGCGGTGAGCACGCCGTTTTTCATCGAAATGCCGGTCAGCGCCGTGCGGAACCGCACTTCACCGCCGTTTTTGATGATCTCACGCCGCATTTCGCGCACCACGTTCTTGAGGATGTCCGTGCCGACATGAGGCTTGGCCTTTTTGACAATATCCTGCGGCGCACCGTGCGCGGCGAGGATCTCCATCACGTTGTCGCACAGCGGGTCGCCGATGCGGGTGGTGAGCTTGCCGTCCGAGTACGCGCCCGCGCCGCCCTCACCGAACTGGATGTTGCAGTCCGTGTCGAGCGCACCGCCGCGCCAGAACGTGTCCACAGCCCTGTCGCGCTCGTCCAGATCGCCGCCGCGCTCGAGCACGAGCGGACGGTAGCCGTGCTTTGCCAGCACATACGCCGCGAACAGGCCCGCCGGGCCCAGTCCGACCACGACCGGACGGTGCTCCAGCCGCTTTTCGCCGTGCGGGATGACGAGTTTTTCATTGGGTTTATAACGCACGAAGGGCATTTGCAGCTTTTCCGCAAATGCCTTTTCGTCGCACGGTGCATCGATACGCACCGAATATACACGGCTGATCTGTCCGCGCCGCGCATCGATGCTGACACGGCAGACCGCCGCCTGAATGTCGTTTGCCGAAAGGCCGGTCAGGCGGCACGCCTCTGCGACGGCGGCCTCCTCGGGCAGCTCGAACGGCAGCCGGATGTTCGTCACCATCAGGCTCACGAAGCATCACCGCCTTCCTCGGGCGCCGTATTCGGCAGCTCGGGTGTCGGCGGTTCGTCCGCTGCGCCGGAGCCGGCTTCGGTTATCTCGATCTCGACCTCGATGTCCTCCTCGACCAGCGTTACGCCGTTCGGCAGGCCGATGGTCGCGGCCACGCCCTTTACCTTGTGCTTGCCCACGCCCAGCGATACCGAATCGTACGTCAGGCCGATGGACAGGCTGCTCACATCCACCTTTTGCAGCTGGCTCTCACTGCCGCGCAGCTCGAGCTCGATGGAGTCCGTCAGCACCTCGACATGGTACGGGGTCGCCTCGCCCGCCGTGTCGTTAGGCGCGAACTTGGATACCTGCACCTTGCGGGTGGCGATGCCGTCCACCGAGATGGTGACCTTGGCGTTCTCCGGCTGGCCGCTGACGAGCGAGATGCCCGCCGGCAGCTTATCCTTGATGGACATGGTGATGGGCGTACCCGTACGCACGCTGCCGAGGTCGATCTCGCCCAGATTGATCTCCTTGATCTCGCTGAGCACGGCCTGATCGCTCGCAACGACCTGCACGTTCTCCGGATTGATATAGCACTGCACCTGATTCTGGGTCAGGTTGCCGCCGTCCTTGAGCGTAACGGTCAGCGGGATGGTGTTGACGCGGTACAGCGGCACGGAAACCTTGATCTTTTCCGTCTGGCTGGTAACATACGCCGAGGTAACGACTGTGCCGTTCTGGTCGTACAGCGTTACCGCGCATTCGTAGTTGGTCAGGGCGCTGCTGCGGCCCGCCACGCTGACAGACGCGCCCGCCTTGGCCACCTGCGCCAGCTCGGTCGCCGGGCCCTCGACGGTTATCTTTTTGGTCGCGGTGGTGGGCTTTCCCGCACGGAAGCCGTCCGCCGGTGTGCCCGTTACGGCCACCTCGACCGGGATCTCCTTGCTCTCCACGCGGTCCACGCGAACGTGTACCTTGTTCGGCGTGATATAGTTGGTTTCGATGCCGGACTTGCTCACCGACACGGAAACCGGAAGATCGTACTCATTGGCCTCGGTCAGACCGGAAATATCCACCGTGGCCGAGATCTGGCTGGCGCGCACCTCGCCCACGCTCTTGCTCTGGCCGCGCAGGCTGACCGTGATGGTCGTGTCCCCGCCCTCGATGAGCGACAGGCCGGTGTTGTTTTTGAGGATTTCCGTGCCGATGATACGCACCGGCACATCATCGAAGCGCATACTGCGTTCCGGGTTGTCGATGTCCATAACGACCGCCCACAGCACGATCGCCAGTGCCAGCGACAGCACCTTGAGCATCAGGTCCTGCTTTTTGAGAAAGTTCTTTTTCATTTGCCGGCACCTCCCTTCCACTTGTCGCGGATGGCGGCGATGCGGCTCTTTTCCGTTTTGATGTCGCCGCCGAGCAGCTCGCTCTCGAGCATCTTCCTCAGCACCTCGGGTGTCAGATGGCGCTTGAGCATACCGCCGATGGCGACAGAGATGGAGCCGGTTTCCTCGGAAACGACCACGAGCACGCTGTCCGCGCTCTCGCTCATGCCAACCGCCGCGCGGTGGCGCGTGCCGAGGTCGCGCGAAAGGCCCTGATTGCCGGAGAGCGGCAGCACGCAGCCTGCCGCACAGACACGGCCGCCGCGGACGATCATCGCACCGTCATGCAGCGGGCTGTTCTTGAAGAAAATGTTCTTGATGAGCTCGGGCGACGGCTCGGCATCCACCATCGTGCCGGTGGAGATGATCTCGCCGAGGCGCTCCTTGCGCTCGAACACGATGAGCGCACCGGTCTTGGTCTTTGCCATGTCCGCGCACGCGGAAACCGTGGACTCGATCATGCTCTCGACCACATCCGGGTCGGTATCCGGGATGAGCATACGGCTGAGGTTGCCCTTGCCGATCTGCTCGAGCAGACGGCGCAGCTCCGGCTGGAAGATAACGACCATCGCAAAGGCGCCGACACCCAGCGCGTTGCGAAGCAGCCACGAGATCATGGTCAGATGCAGCACACTCGCGAACAGCATGATGAGCACCAGAATGAGGATGCCCTTGGCCAGTCTGGCCGCGCTCGTGTCCTTGAGCAGCTTCATCACGCGGTAAATAATGTACGCCACGATCAGAATATCCACCACATCGATAGGCGACATGGTGCGGAACTGGTCGAACATACTAAAAAACGAGCTTACAATGGACTGCCATGACAAATTCGGTGAAAACAGATTTTGAAATGCTCCCATAAACACACCTATCCTAACTTACAGGCCGGCAGTGACTGCCGGCCATACCTTCTTGATTTTCCTTATCTATACTACCACAAATCCCCTTTCCTGTATAGCGTGTTCACAGATTTTTTACCAATTTGCAAACCTTCTCTGCGGCCTGCTCCATCTGCCGCGCGGTGGAGTAGAACGACAGCGACAGCCGCACCGTGCCCGTATCCTCGGTGCCCGCCGTGCGGTGCGCCAGCGGCGCGCAGTGCAGGCCCGCACGGGTGCAGATGCCCTCCCGCGCCAGTCCCTCCGCGATGGTTTCGCTCGGCACGCCATGTACGCGGAACGACAGCACGCCGGTCTGCGGCGCACCCGCGAAGCACTCGATCCGGCTCTCCCGCGAGAGCGCCCGCGCCAGCTCATGCACCAGCCGCTGCTCCTGCTGCGCGATGTAGGCCGGTGTCACCGCCCGCACGAATGCGAGGCCCGCAGCCAGTCCCGCGATGCCGGGCACGTTGGGCGTGCCGCTCTCGAGCGCATCCGGCAGGAAATCCGGCTGGCGCAGCTCCTCGGATACGCTGCCGGTGCCGCCGGTCAGCAGCGGCCGAGCCGCAAGGCGGTCATCCAGCGCCAGCAGGATGCCCGTTCCCATCGGGCCGTACAGCGCCTTGTGGCCCGGCATACACACCGCCGCAAGGCACGGATAGCGTTTTACATCCATATCCAGCACGCCCGCCGACTGCGAGGCATCCAGAATGAGCGGCACGCCCGCCTCGGTCAGAAGCGGCGCGATGTCGTCCAGCGGCGCGATGCTGCCGAACACGTTGGATACATGGTTCAGTATCATCGCATCCGCGCCCTGCGCGAGCGCCCGCCTGACCGCCTCGACCAGTCTTTCGCCCTCCCACAGCGGCGCGCGCAGCACCGTGGGCGAGATGCCGCGTGCCGTCAGCGGCCGCATGACGGCGTTGTGCTCGTAGCCGCTCACGAGGATGCGCGATTTCGGCTCTGTGAGCGCATTTATCGCCAGATTGAGCGCGTGCGTGGCGTTCATCGTGAAGATCACCCGCTCGGGCTGTGCCAGCCCGAACAGCGCCGCCGCCTGCTCGCGGCAGCCGTACACAAGCTCGCCCGCACGCCTTGCCGCTGCATAGCCGCCCCGCGCATAGCCCGCCGCGCCGTACATCGCTTCCCGTACTGCGTGCTCGACCGTGCGCGGCTTGTATAAGGTGGTGGCCGCATTATCCAGATAGATCATGGCGCCTCCTCCCGCAGCACGCGGCACGGCTGGAGCCCAAGCTGCCGCAGCCGATGCACGGCCCAGTCCGCCTGTCCGGCGCTCACGCGCACCGCCCACCCGCAGGATTCCGTCCGTTCGTGTCTTGGCGGCCGCGCGACCTCTCCCGGCACGCCCAGCCGCGCCAAATGCCGCCGCAGACCGACAGCCTCGGTCTGGCTGCGGCAGATCAACAGCGCATAGTTACCCATCAGGGCACTCCTCCCCTCCCGTTTTCGGGAAATCGCAGTTTCCCGCTTCATACTATGTTGAAATGCGGACAAAAGTGTGTTATTCTGATGAGTAAAATACATCCAAGGAGTTGACTGAAATGGAGCTTTCCGCTCTTTCTCTGCGGCTGCGCGCGCTTTCCGTGCTGCGCGGACTGCTTTCGCACCCGCTGGTGCGCGCCTGCGGCGATACCCTTGCCGCGCTCGACCGCTCGGCGGCTGATTTCGCTGACTGCTACGGCGCACTGTGCGCGACCCGTTTTTCTTACGGCGATGCGGCGCAGACCGTGCTCGATGCCGTGCACTTTGACACCAACACCCTGACCGATACCATCGACGAGCCGGATGCCGCCGTGCTGAATGCCGCCACCCACGACCTCGAGGTGCTGAACGCCCTGCTCCGCCTGAACGGCGAGGCGCTCAAGTCCGCCGCTGCGGACAAGTTCTACGAGCCCGCGCTCGAGCGCCTGCCCGACTTCGATGCCGCCGAGCCGCTCCCGTTCTCGACCGGCGCGGCGCTGGCCGATTACTACCGCGCGGAGGGCTACGGCTTTTTCGCGCAGTCCTCGGCGTTCGCCATGCAGGATGACGGCTCGGCCTCTCCCATCGTGCATCCGGATGCCATCCGCCTGCACGACCTGCCGGGCTACGAGATGCAGAAGCAGAAGATCCTCAAAAATACGCTCGCGTTCCTCGATGGCCGCGATGCGAACAACATCCTGCTCTACGGCGACAAGGGCACGGGCAAATCCTCGACTGTCAAGGCCGTTGCCAACGAATACGCCGCGCGCGGCCTGAAGATCATCGAGATGTCCCCGCGCCACATCACGAATTTCCCCAAGCTGTTCGAGCAGACGCTCCGTTCGCCGTTCCGTTTCATCGTGTTCCTCGACGACCTGACATTCAGCAGCGAGGACGACAATTTTGCGGCGCTCAAGGCGTTCATCGAGGGCGGACTGGCCGGAAAGCCGTCCAATCTGGTGATTTACGCAACCTCCAACCGCCGTCACCTCATCCGCGAGAGCATGGCCGACCGTCAGGGCGACGAAGTCCGCGTGCGCGACACGCTGGAAACCGTCACCTCCCTGTCCGACCGTTTCGGTCTGGAGATCACGTTCTCCGTGCCGGATAAGGACGAGTATCTGTACATTGTCGAGCAGCTTGCCGAGGAAAGCGGCCTGAACCTCGATACCGCCGAGCTGCACCTGCTCGCGGAGCGCTTCGCGCTGCGCCGCAACGGCCGTTCGCCGCGCACGGCAAGACAGTTCATCAGCCAGCAGCTTGCGGAGCAGTACTCCAATTAAGAGTGGAGAGTGAAGAGTGGAGAGTTCGTAACGATTTCACTTTTCGCTCTCTCGGTAAACAAAAAAGCAGACTTTCAACCGAAAGTCTGCTTTTTATTATTGGCATCATGCGGATTCGGAGCGTTATCTCTTCACTCTCCACTCTCCACTCTCCACTCTTCACTCTATTAGAATTACCATCCGAACGAACCAAACGGATTGGAGAAGCCATATCCGCCATACTGCTGGGAGTTATCGTTCTGGTTATTCTGGCTGTTCTGGCTCTGCCGGGTCTGGGCGTTCGGGTCCTCGCCCTCGAGGTCGTGCGAATCGGTCAGGGTGATCGTGATATTGACCGTCTTGCCGGTGGAAATGCGGTATACGCTCAGCGTGAGCTTATCGCCCGCCTTTTTATCCTGCTTGAGCGTGTTCACCTCGTCCATGGTCGGAGTCGGCGTGCCGTCAACCGCGGTGATAACGTCACCGACCTGCAAGCCCTCGCTTGCCGCCTTTGCGCGGGAATCGATGGAGTAGACCTGCACGCCCGCGACACTGCCGTCGGCGGACTCAACGTTCTGGCCGGTGATGCCGATGGACGGACGGCCGGAAACGTAACCGTTCTGGATGAGCTCGTCAACGATGTCCTTGGCGGTGTTGATCGGGATAGCGAAGCCCATGCCCTCAACGGTGGCGCTGCCGAATGCGTTGCCGGACAGCTTTGCGGACGTAATGCCGACTACCTGACCGTACTTATTGATAAGCGCGCCGCCGGAGTTGCCGTTGTTGATGGAGGCATCGGTCTGGATCAGGGTCATAACGCGGTCATTGACCGTCAGGTCGCGGTTGATGGCGGAAATGCGGCCGCCGGTAATGGTGTTCGCGAACTGTACGCCGCCGGGAGAGCCGATAGCGTAAGCATATTCGCCCGGTTCGAGCTCATCCGAGTCACCGAACTCAGCGGCGGTCAGCCCGGTGGTCGGCGTTACCTTGATAACGGCAAGGTCGGTCTGCTCGTCCGTGCCGATGATCTCGGCATCGAGCGAGGTGCCGTCGCTCAGCTGTACGGAAACCGACTGGGCATCCTCTACAACGTGGTTGTTGGTGATGATGTAGCCGTCCTTGCTCATGATAACGCCCGAGCCGCTGCCCGTGCCCTCCGCGGTGGTGGAAATGACGGATACGACCGACGGGCTGACCTTTTTGTAGATGTCCTCACCGGCCATGCCGTCTGCGGTGTCGTAATTATCCGCCGAGCCGGAGGAATCCGAGGCCGGCTTGCTGTTGATCTGCAAGGTCGGGACCGAATCCGAGTCGGAAGCGGTGGTCGAGCTGTCGGTCGAAGCGCTGCCGCCCGCTGCCATCGTGCCGATGACAGCGCCGCCCGCAAACAGCAGGCACGCGGCTGCTACGCCGCACAGACCGAGCGCAAGACCTCTGCTGTGCTTTTTATTCTTCGGGGTGTGCGGCTTCTGGCTGAGCGGCGGGACTTCACCGAAGCCGTTCTGCTGCTGCGGCTGGTACGCCGGATGCTGCACCGGTGTCTGGAACGGCGTGCGCGGCTCCTCGGCCTGCGGCTGGGTGTTCTGCGCGGGCTGCTGCTCGACCGGCTCACTCTGCGCGGGCTGCTCGGTCGGCTGCGCCTGTGCGTTCTGCGCGGGCTGTGCGGCAGGCTGCTCGTTCTGCGGTGCGGTATGGAGATTCTCGACGGGCTGCTGCTCGTTATTCTGATCGCTGTTGTTCAGCGGGTTGTTATTGTTGTTGAAGTCGTCCATGATATTGACCTCCCGTTGGATTGAGGGCCTCGTTTCATCGTTCCCTCTGTTGATGATTCTATAATAGATTCTCAATGTGGCAGTTTGTTGAAAACAATATGAATAATTTTTGAACACTGGCCTGTCGCGGAGCCGCGGCAAACAGCAGACAAAAGCATCCACAGACGTTTATCGTCTGTGGATGCTTCCAGATCAGGCGTTATTCTGTCGATTCTGCTCCGGTGCGAGCGGCAGCGTGAACTCGAACTCGGTTTCGCCGCCGTCCGAGCGGACGGAGATCTCTCCGCCGTGCAGGTTGATGATGTTCTTGACGATGTACAGACCGAGGCCCGCACCGGTCTTATCCATCGAGCGGGAGCGGTCGGTCTTGTAGAAGCGGTCGAACACATGAGGCAGGTCCTCCGCCGAGATGCCGATGCCGGTGTTGGTGATGGAGAACACACAGAGCTGTCCCTCCTGATGCACCTTGAGGCCGAGCGTGCCGCCCTCCTCGATGAACTTGACGGCGTTGTCGGTCAGATTGTACACCGCGCGGTACAGGTGGTCGCGGTCGCCCATGACGGTGAGGCGCTCGTCCAGCTCGCACTGCACATCCAGCTTCTTTTTCTCGATCTTCTGCTCGAACGACAGGAGGATCTGCGCCGTCATTTCGGTGAAATCGAACGGCGCCGGGCTCAGGATTAGCTCACCGGACTGGATCTTCGCGGCATCCAGCATACGATTTACCATGCGCGACAGGCGCTTGGTTTCCTCCGCGATGATCTTCAGGTACTTGTCGCGCTGGTCGAGCGGGATGGTGCCGTCTATCATGCCGTCCACGAAGCCGCCGATGGTCGTCATCGGAGTCTTGAACTCGTGGCTGACGTTGGAGATGAAGCCGCGGGTCAGCTCCTCGAGCTGGTCGAGGTCGCTCGCCATGTTGTTGAACGACACCGCCAGCTCGTCGATCTCATAGCAGCGGTTGTCCTCCGGCACACGCACATCGAAGTTGCCGCCCGCAAATTCCTTGGCCGCCGCCGCGATGGTCTGGAGCGGCCGCGTGAAGTGCTGCGAGATGATGAACGAAACGACGAGCATGATGGCCAGTGTCACCAGCAGGATGAGCACGAGCGTCTGGGTCGAGTGGCGCACCACGCCCGCGGTGGTCGGGTCCTGCGTGGAAACGAATATCATCACCTCGGGCTCGTCGCTGTCGTTCGTCACGCACGTTCCCACCGTGTAGTACGAAGATTCGCTCAGCACGCCGATCGAGCCCACCGAGGCATAGCTGCCCGTGCGCTTCATTTCGGCCACCACCTCGCTCGAGATGCGGTAGCCGGGCAGCGTGTAGGTCGTGCCGTCCGGCTTCGCGCCCATTTCGATATTGCCGTCCGCATCCGTGATGAGCACGGTCAGCTCGTCCTCCTTCGCCAGCCGCGCGATGGACAGCATATAGATCTGACGGATCACATCGGAATCCGTTCCCTGCATCAGCTTGCTCTGCTCGGCAAGGCTCTGCACCGTGTTCCGCAGCTCGGTCTGCTTGGCGTGCAGCGCGTAGCTGCTCATCTGGTGACAGAACACAACGCCGGCCAGCGCGAACGCGAACACGAGCAGCAGAAGATGGGCTACATAGTCCTTAAAGAAAAAACTGCGTCTGCCCATGGCTTACTCCTTGGTTTCGAACTTGTAGCCGACACCCCAGACCGTCTTGAGCTCCCACTTGTCCGAAACGCCCTCGAGCTTTTCGCGCAGGCGCTTGACATGGACATCGACCGTGCGGGTATCGCCGAAGTAATCGAATCCCCAGACATCATCGAGCAGCTGTGCGCGGGTGAACACGCGGTTCGGGCTGGATGCGAGGAAGTACAGCAACTCGATCTCCTTCGGCGGCGCATCCACGCGCTTGCCCTTGATGACAAGGTCATATGCCTGCTTGTCGATGACGAGATTGTCGAACGACAGCTTCTCGGGCGCATCATCCGGCGCCATGCGGCGGAACACCGCACGCACGCGCGCGATGACCTCCGGCATTTCGAGCGGCTTTACGATGTAGTCGTCCGCGCCCATCTCCAGACCGGAAACGCGGTCGGCGGTTTCGCCCTTGGCCGTCAGCATGATGATGGGCACATCGCTCTCCGCGCGGATCTCCTTGCAGACCGCCCAGCCGTCCATCACCGGCATCATCACGTCCAGCAGCAGCATATCCGGCTTATCGGATTTCCACTTTTTGATGCCCTCTACGCCGTTCTCAGCCTCGAGCACCGTGTAACCCTCGCGCTCCAGATACAGGCGCAGCAGCTCGCGGATGTTGGCCTCGTCCTCGACGATCAGTATTTTCTTGGGCATAGTTATCCCTGCTTTCCCAGTGTAATCTCATTCTATTATAGCGCGTTTTTGAGGAAAAAGCATTAACAATCTGTAAAACACCGCTTTGCACCCGACATTTCCTGTGCTATACTGAATACACCACCAAAAAGGAGAATTTTTATGTCACAGACGGTAGAAATGCACATTATCGCGCGGATACGCAGCGATTTCCCCACCAAATTCGGCATCCCGCGTCAGAGCGGGCTGGCAGACGTACCGGCGCGCATCGTATTCGAGCCGGAATACCGCAGTGCGGATGCGCTGCGCGGCATCGAGGGGTTCTCCCACCTGTGGCTGATCTGGCAGTTTTCGGCGGCGGTGCGCGAGGGCTGGTCGCCGACCGTGCGCCCGCCCAAGCTGGGCGGCAACAAGCGCATCGGCGTGTTCGCGACGCGCTCGCCGTTCCGGCCGAACGAGATTGGGCTGTCCTCAGTGCGGCTTGACCGGATGGAGCTCACCACGCCGGACGGGCCGATTCTGCACATTTCGGGCGCGGATCTGATGGACGGCACACCCATTTTCGACATCAAGCCGTATCTCGCGTACACGGATTCGCATCCGGAGGCGCTGGGCGGGTTTGCGCTGACGACCGATGCGGTGCGTGTCGAGTGTCCGGCGGCGCTGCTCGGCAAGCTGCCCGAGGAGCGGCGGCAAACGCTGCTGAACGTACTCGCGCAGGACCCGCGGCCGGGCTACCAGCACGAGGCGGGACGGGTGTACGGCTTCCCGTTTGCGGGCTTCGAGGTCAGATTCACGGTCGAAAACGACGTTTTGACCGTACTGCAGATCGAACCGCAGGCCTGATCCTCTGTTTCCTTGCTTCAGCCCGCCGCTTGAGCACAACCCGTCAGATCCACGGAAACACCCATCGCACGCTGAAAAAGGTCGCAGCCGCACTCAGACCGTTGGCACAGAGCGCATACCAGACCGGATGCGCCGTTTCCCGTCTGCTTTGCAGCGTTCTGCGGTAGATCAGTGCCTCGATCAGCCAGATCACCAGCTCCAGCGGCACGAAAACCAGATAGCGGTACAGGATCATGCCGCCTGCCATGCAGCATGCGGTGACGACCGTCAGGAGAATCTGCGTACCGATATTCACCCCAAGAAATACCCTGCGGTTGCGCTTTTCCCAGAAGCCGAACGGAACGAGCAATGCGCCCTCAATGAGCAGCGTCGGCAGCAGCGAGGACAGAAACTGCCTGAGATTGTTCCGCAGCAGCGCATCGGTCTTGACCGAATGATCCCGGAACTGATACGTGAACGTCTGCTGCAGCTGTGTGCGCTTCTGCACCTCGGAAACAGCAATGCCCTCCGCCGAACAGACCGCAATGCGAAACGTATCCGGCGTGCCGAAATAGCTGAACACAAACGTATCTCGATCCGGCTGCTTGAAAAACGTCGGCACTTGTTTTACGCCGCCGTCCAGCATGACATAACACCAGCCGTCCGGACGGTTTTCCTCCATTGCTGCAACCATGGCGGAATCCAGTGCCGCACGGTCGATATGGTTCCAGCCCATGTTGTCGAACCCTCTGTTCTCCCCTTCCTCCGGCACAAGGAGATCGACATAATACGGTTCATCCGGCGCATTCTGCACCTGAATGACGATCTGCGGCTTCGGCCCCATATCCGCCCGCGCAGAAACCGGAAGCACAAACACCAGCAGAACGATACACACTGCCGCCATCCATCTTCGTTTCATACGATCCCTCCTTCTATGCCTTCATCATAACATACCGGTCGGCAGATCACAAGCTGCAAAAATGCAGAAAAGCACCGAAACGCTCGTTTCGGTGCTTTTGTTATACTGTTATACGCTTGCGGTAAATTAGAGACCGGTCGGGGTGATCTTCTCGAAGTCCGCCAGCGTGCCGCCGTTCATGAAGCAGTCGATGATCTGCTTGCCCATCGGATCGAGCTCCGGCGTATCAAACTTCGCCAGCTCCTTGCGGAAGAAGTCGGTCAGGATCTTCGCGCCTGCATCGTAGCCGTCGGTGCCAACGCGATCCTGCGTTTCAACGCGCAGGAACTTGGAGCGGATCTTCTGGCCGTCGATGGTCAGATCCTTCATCGCGTAGCCGAGCAGCGGGCAGCGTGCCGGCTCGAGATGCTCGCGGCGGATCTTCGCGCCGCCGTGGCGTGCCAGATACTCGCGGGAGATCCACTCAGCCGCAAAGCCGACCTTGTAAACGCCGATGTGCTGGTTCGGGATCAGGACGTAGCGGGTGTTCGGGCTGTCCACGATCTGGCGCAGCAGCAGGTTGGCCTGCTTTACGCGCTTGCCGGTTGCAAACGGCCAGTAGGAACCAACGCCCTCGCTCTTCAGCTCGTTGCCGGTTACGATGGACGGGTTATTGAAGCCGCGCGGTGCGATCAGGCGCCACAGCCATGCCAGTGCCGGCGGGATGATATGCAGCATACCCATGATACCGTAGTTCGGGTTGTCACGGGTGGAGGGAGGCATACGAACGCCGAAAGAGCGTACGTCTACTTCTACCGGCTCCTTGACGATGTTCGGAACATCCCAGCGCGGCACGATGGCGCGCGGGTTGGAGCACGGCTTGCCGTTGGAATCCAGCGTGTGCTCCCAGATCAGCAGGGTAGCACCCGGATGACCCTCCATGTTGAAGAAGCACAGCGGCTCCTTGGGCTCGGTGCAGATGCGCTCGTAAACCGGGTCGCAGCCGTAGTGCGTTACGCCGTCCATGCGGAGGAACCAGCCGTCCTCGCCGTCAACGAGCACCAGCTTGCCGGACTTGTTCTGCACGCCCGGATAGCAGGTAGCCATATCGTCGCACACCGGCTCGATCTTACAGGTGGAGCCGATATGCAGGTAGGTCTTTTCGCCCGTTACCGTGTTGGTAGAGAGCAGCACCTCGCCGTCCGGCTCGCGGGCGATGTCCTGCAGCATCTCGCTCTTGCCGCCGCCGGAAGCGCCCTCGTGCATGATGACGAGCTCGTTCTCATACGGGGTGATGAGGCGGCCTGCGGAGGTGTGGCAGGTGGTCCAGCCCTCCTGCTCGCCGATGTCGAGCAGTACCGAGTAAACGCCCTTCTTGGCAGACGGGCCCGGATACAGGTTGTAGGAGAATACCTCGTGGCAGTCATCCAGACGGTTGTGGACAACGACCTGCTTGCCCTCGAAGTGGGTGTGGCGGAACGGAGGCGCAACGTAGATGATCGCACGCGGCTTGTAGCCCTCGGTTTCCTCTGCGCTTACGAAGCCCTGCAGGTGTGCCAGCGCGAATGCGAAGAACGCGCACTGCTTCGGGCATACCAGCATGGAGCCGTAGCCGTACTGGTTGCCGCCGGAATTAAACGGCATCAGGATCAGCTCCTGCGTCTTGAACCAGTCCATGGTTTCGCGGCGCAGCTTGTCGAACTTATAGCCGTAAACATCCGCGAAACGCTTCTTGTCGGTCGGCTTGTCATCCGCGATTCGCATACAATCCGGCTCGCGGCGGCGCATATAATCCTCTGCAAAGTTAACGGATGCACCGTTCTTGCAGCGGGTAACATCAGCTTCTTTTACCAGACCCTTGCCCGGAACATCGAATACAACGTCGTACACATCGGCGTGGTCGGGACCGAACACCATGTCGTACAGTTCCGCCTTGCTGGTGGGAACGGACACGCTCTTGCAGTTTTCGATCACATCGGTCAGTTCATCAGTAAAGGTGAATTTGGTGAGCAATGAGTTCATCTGTATCATTTCCTCCTTAAGCACCGCGGAGTCCCTCTGCCACGGTATGCTGTACGGGCGGTTAAATCTATAAGGCGGCTGCCTTTGTTCTTTAACCGTTGCCCCATTGTCTTTCGATTATAGCATACCGCAAAACCCACCCCTCCGTCAACTGTGATTTTGCTTTTTTTGCAAGTCTGATTGCAAGTTCTTGCAAAATGTACAAAACCCGAGGGAATTCTCACTGTTTTCCTGACACGGGCACTTGTCCGCCGATAGGACTTTTTGGCGAAAACGTTTCCGCCCGGCAAAATCCGTTTCATAATATGCAATCGTGTACCAAAAGCGCGATACGGTGCATCTGCGTACACTTTATCTCACGTTCCAGCGCTCCCACACACGGGTGACGGAATTGCATTTTCCGTTTCTTGTAATATCGAACAGCGCACCGGCAACTGCACAGTCGCCCTCGGCCGTCTTGAAATACTCGGTCAGGTCGCCGCGAAACATGGCGATGGACTGCTCCACGCGCACACCGAGCACGGACACGATCGGGCCGGTCATGCCGATGTCGGTGATGTAGCCCGTTCCCTTGGGGTTGACGCGCTCGTCCGCGGTCTGCACATGGGTGTGCGTGCCCCAGACCGCTGCGGCGCGGCCATCCAGATAATAGCCCATGGCGAGCTTCTCGCTGGTGGCGTTGGCGTGGATCTCCGCGAGGGCCGCATCGTACAGGCCCTCGTTCTCCCTGAGGATGCGGTCGGCGCAAAGGAACGGATTGTCCGGGCCGAATTTCATGTCGCAGCGACCGATCAGGTTCATCACGAGCAGGCGCATTCCCTGCGGGCCGTCGTAGATCCCCCAGCCCTGCCCGGGTGTCTGCGGCGCGAGATTGGCCGGACGGAGGATGTCCGGGCGGCTGTCCAGATACGGCACGATCTGCTGTTTGCCGAGCGCGTGGTTGCCGAGCGTGATGACATCCGCGCCCGCGGCGAAGATGTCGTCCGCCTGCCGAGGCAGCACGCCGTTGCCGGCGGCATTCTCGCCGTTCACGATGACGAAATCCGCGCCGGTGTCGCGCTTGATGCGGCGCAGCAGCCCGTGGAGGGCATCGATGCCCGCCTCACCGACCACATCGCCGATGACTAATAGTTTCATGGATTACCTCTTTCTGTTGTGTTCTGAAAATGCGTTTCACCGTTTCCGGACCGCAGCCGAGGAATACGTTTCCGTACGGAAACAAAAAGAGCCGCCGCAACGTTTGCAGCAGCTCTTTTGCCTATCAAACTTAATCGAACAGGGTGGAAACCGAGGTTTCCTCGTAGATGCGGGCAATGGCCTCGGTGAACACCGGAGCAACCTGCAGCACGTTGATCTTGTCCAGCTTCTTCTCGTTTGCCAGCGGGATGGTATCGAGGATGGTCAGCTCTTTGATCGGGCTGTTCGAGATGCGCTCGATGGCCGGGCCGGAGAGCACGCCGTGGGTCGCGCAGGCATAGACCTCGGTCGCGCCGCCGCGCTCAACGAGTGCGTCAGCCGCGTGAACGAGCGTGCCGGCGGTGTCGATCAGGTCATCGACCAGAATGCACTTCTTGCCCTTGACGTTGCCGATGATGTTCATGACCTCGGAAACGTTTGCCTTCGGGCGGCGCTTGTCGATGATGGCGAGCGGCATATCCAGCTTTTCCGTGAACTTGCGCGCACGAGTAACCGAGCCGAGATCCGGAGATACGATAACGGTATCCTCATTGCCCACGCCGAAGCGGCCCGCGATGTACGGGATGAGCACGGACGAGCCGAGCATATTATCCACCGGAATATCAAAGAAACCCTGGATCTGTGCAGCGTGCAGGTCCATGGTCAGCACACGGTCTGCGCCTGCTGCGGTGATCAGGTTTGCGACCAGCTTTGCAGAGATCGGGTCGCGGGCCTTGCTCTTGCGGTCCTGACGCGCATAGCCGAAATACGGAATAACGGCGGTGATTCGGCCAGCCGATGCGCGCTTGCAGGAGTCGATCATGATGAGCAGCTCCATCAGGTTGTTGTTGACCGGTCCGCAGGTGGACTGAACGAGGAAAACGTCCGAGCCGCGCACGGATTCCGACATGGAAACCGAGATCTCGCCGTCAGCGAAGGTGGAGATGGCAGCCTTGCCAAGCGGCAGTCCGAGCGCAGAAGCGATCTGCATCGCCAGTGCGGGATGGGAGTTACCGGAGAAAATTTTGATGTTTTTTCCGTGAGAAATCATTGATTTGCCTCCGTCATAATGATATATTTTGTGTCCGTGTGGAATATATTACAGAATATTTGCTTACTTTTTGTCATTTTCGTGCGCGGCGCGGCGGCGGTCGTTCCAGCCCTCGAGGTTGGTCTGACGGGCGCGCGCAACGCTCAGCGCACCGGCGGGTACGTCCTTGGTGACGGTCGTACCGGCAGCCGTAAAGGCGCGGTCGCCCAGCTTGACGGGCGAAACGAGGTTGGTGTTGCAGCCGATGAAGCAGTCGTCGCCGATCTCGGTGCGGTACTTGTGGTAGCCGTCGTAGTTGACAACGACCGTGCCGCAGCCAAAGTTGACGCGCTCGCCGACAGTCGCATCACCGATATAGGTCAGGTGCGAAACCTTGGTGCCGTTGCCGATGGTGGACTTTTTCAGCTCTACGAAGTCACCGATGCGGCAGCCGTCGCCGACCACGCTCTGCGGGCGGATATAGGCGAACGGGCCGACCGTTGTGTTCGCGCCGACGGTGGATTCGTAAACCTGCGAGCTGTTCACCGTGGTGCCGGCGCCGATCTCAGCCTTTTCAAGGATGGTGTTCGGGCCGATGACAGCGCCCGCGCCGACCTTGCAGCCGGGACGGATGTGACAGCCGGGCAGGATGGTCGCGCCCGGTGCGATGTCGGCATCCGGTGCGATATAGGTGTTCGTCATATCAAAGATCTGCACGCCTTTTTTGATGAGGCCGAAGTTGACACGCTGCATCATCTCGACCTGTGCCATAAAGGCCGCTGCGCCGTCGCAGATAACGTTGATCTTGTTGGTGATGGCGATGCCCTTCTGTGCACCGGCCGCGACTGCCGCCGCAACGAGCGCATCAAGGGTGTCCGCGCCGCTCTCGAGCGCCTTTTTCAGCATATCCCATGCAAAGATGGCGGCATAGCAGCGGGTGTCGCGCGGGAGCGGCTGGCCCTCTGCATCAAAGCCCTGCTGCTCAGCGGAGAGCACGCTCACGCCGTAGCCGGTGTTCAGGTGCGTTTCGGTCAGATGGAACAGCGCATCCTCCTCTGCCAGTGCGAACGGAGCGGCCAGCACCAGAACGTGCTCGCTCTCAGGCAGCGCTGCGAGGGAAGCAAAACGATTTGCGGCATCGAGCGCAAGATCCTGTGCGCCGTTGACAGCCGGTTCTCTGTCATCGTGGACAAAGAAGCACGCCTCCGCCGCAGCAGGCAGCGCGTCCCGCATTGCATCGCCCGCCGTGCCGAACAGCACCGGGCGCGCAAAAGCGGAAATGCCGCTTTCATCAAACAGGCCGCCAACCATGACGGCATTTACTTTATTCATCGCAGAAATCCTTTCGTTTCTCAAGGGTCATACGACCAGATTTTCCGATATAGCTTTATTATACAACAGTACGCCGCAAAATGCATTAGCATTTTCGATAAATTTCTTCACAGAGCACAATTTTTTTCGCCGAACCATGAAAAGAATGGCAAGGCAGCGGTTTGGTGGGAATTGAAGCAAGAGTGGAGAGTGAAGAGTGGAGAGTGAAGAGCGGAGAGCACTGCAACAAAAAAAGACCCGAAACGAATGTTTCGGGTCTTTTCAAGGTCAGTCTTAGCCCTGAACGGCTACAACCTCAACCTCGACCTTAGCGCCGAGCGGCAGAGCTGCTACTTCAACGCAGGAACGAGCCGGAGCGCCTTCCGGGAAATACTTCGCGTAAACGCCGTTGAATGCAGCGAAATCGTTGATGTCGGACAGGAAGCAGGTGGTCTTGACTACGCGGTCAAAGGACACGCCGCCCTGTGCCAGAACGCACTGCAGGTTCTTCATGACCTGCTCGGTCTGCTCCTCGATGGTGGTCGCTACGATCTTGCCCTCCTTCGGGTCGATCGGAACCTGACCGGAGGTGAACACGAAACCGTTTGCAGCGATCGCCTGAGAGTACGGGCCTACGGCTGCCGGTGCCAGATCAGTGTGCAGAACTTCCTTGATTGCCATGGTGGATTTTCTCCTTTGTATATCTTTATTTTTTGATAACGATGTGAAATGAGTGCAAAAAGGTTACTTCTTGCCGCCCTTGGTCTTTTTCAGGCGCTCGGTGTTGGACAGCACGCGCTTACGCATACGGATGCTCTCCGGCGTGATCTCGAGCAGCTCATCGTCAGAGATGAACTCAAGAGCCGCCTCGATGGACATCTGGCGCGGCGGGATGAGGCGCAGTGCATCATCCGAGCCGGAAGCACGCATATTGGTCAGCTGCTTCTTCTTGCATACGTTGACGGCCATATCCTCGCCGCGCGGGTTCTCGCCGACGATCATGCCCTCGTATACCATCGTGCCGGGGCCGATGAACAGCGGGCCGCGGTCCTGTGCGTTGAACAGGCCGTAGCCGACAGCCTCGCCTGCCTCGAACGCGATCAGAGAGCCGGTGGTGCGCTTCTGAATATCGCCCTTATACGGCTGGTAGCTGTTGAATACCGAGGACATAACGCCCTCGCCCTTGGTATCGGTCAGGAACTCGTTGCGGTAGCCGAACAGGCCGCGCGCCGGGATGATGAACTCGAGGCGCATACGGTCGGTGCCCTTCGGGTTCATGGAAACGAGCTCGCCCTTGCGGGAGCCCATCTTCTCCATGATCGCGCCGACAGCATCCGCCGGAACGTCTGCGATCATGCGCTCCATCGGCTCACAGGTCTTGCCGTCGATCTCCTTGAGCAGAGCCTTCGGCGCGCCGACCTGGAACTCGTAGCCCTCACGGCGCAGGTTCTCGATCAGGATGGACAGGTGCATCTCACCGCGGCCGCATACGCGGAATGCATCGGTGGTATCGGTTTCGTTTACGCGCAGGGATACGTCCTTGAGCAGCTCACGGAACAGGCGCTCGCGCAGGTGGCGGGAGGTGACGAACTTGCCCTCCTTGCCGGCGAACGGAGAGTCGTTTACCATAAAGGTCATCTCAACGGTCGGCTCGGAGATCTTAACGAACGGCAGAGCCTCAACGTGCTCCGGGTCGCACAGGGTCTCACCGATGGTCACGCCCTCGATACCGGAGAAGCAGACGATCTCGCCGGCCTGTGCCTCTTCGATGGGCTGGCGGCCCAGTTCCTCGATGGAGTACAGGGTAACGAGCTTTGCGTTATACGGCTTGGTGTTGCCGTGGTAGTCGCAGACAGTGACCTGCTGGCCGACCTTCATCGAGCCGCGCTCGATACGGCCGATGCCGATACGGCCAACGTACTCGTTGTAGTCGATAGAAGAAACGAGCATCTGGGTCGGGCCCTCGACGTCCACCTGCGGCGCCGGGATATGCTCGAGGATCTGCTCGAACAGCGGGGTCAGGTCCTTGCCCTCCACGTTCGGGGACATGGAAGCAGTGCCTGCACGACCGGAGCAGTAAACGATCGGGCTGTCCAGCTGCTCGTCGGTCGCATCGAGGTTGAGCAGCAGCTCGAGCACCTCGTCGCCGATCTCGTTGAGGCGGGCATCCGGACGGTCGATCTTGTTAACGGCGATGATGATCTTATGACCGAACTCCAGTGCCTTCTGCAGCACGAAGCGGGTCTGCGGCATCGGGCCCTCTGCTGCATCGACCAGCAGCACAACGCCGTCTACCATCTTGAGGATACGCTCTACCTCGCCGGAGAAGTCGGCGTGGCCCGGGGTATCTACGATGTTGATCTTTACGCCCTTGTAATGTACAGAGGTGTTCTTTGCCAGAATGGTAATGCCGCGCTCACGCTCGATGTCGCCCGAGTCCATGACACGCTCCTCTACCACCTGATTTTCGCGGAATGCGCCAGCCTGCTTGAGCATCTGATCGACCAGAGTGGTCTTGCCATGGTCAACGTGTGCAATGATGGCGATGTTGCGTAAATCGTTACGGATCATATATTCTATTCCTCCATCAACGGGATTATTTTCGTACAGAATTTATTATACCCGTTTTTTCGTTCATTTTCCACTTATTTTATCGTCAAAATTACGGCAATATGCGGGCACGAAATTGTAAAATATTTTACTAACGCACCGTATTTCGCATCGGTTCCGGTTGACGGCGGCAGATGCGTGCCGTACAATGAGGAAAAGGCGATACGGCCTGATAAAAGGAAGGAGAATCTCTATGAACAGAATCGGAAAGGCAATGCTCTGCACTGTGCTCACCGGTGCGATAGCAGTCGGCGCGGCAGGCGCGGCTGACCTCGGCACACTGACACCGCAGGGTGCAAAGGCGTACCTCGACCAGATCGTCACGCTGCAAAACCAGTACGGCAAGGCTGCCGCGCGTACAGATGACGGCTTCCGCGGACTGCTGACCGGCCTCTCGATGGCAAAGCTGGTGGATATGGACGGCGACGGCACGCCCGAGCTGTACTGCGGCGCAGGTATGGACGGGCAGCATATGTATTCGTATGCGGATGGGAAAATCTACGCGCTGGATATTCCGGAGGGCGTGAGCAACTTCGGCACGGACGTTTCGCCGTGCGCGGATTTCTATGTTGGCGGCACGAAAGCCTATCTCGTGGATGGCCATGAGGTAATGAATGGCTTCCCTGTCAAATATCTGACCAAGCAGGGCAAGGAAATCGTCACGGCACTGACCTACACGGATGCCATCGACGACAACGGTGCAAACGTCTGCACACTCAACGGCAAAAGCGTGACCTATCATGAACTGAACGCCGCGCTCGATGCATTCACCAAGGGCATGACATGGGAACACTACTCCTTCTGGGAAAGCCCGTACAATGTGCCGGAGGTGCGCTCCGCCCGCGCATCGCTGACCGACACCATCACTTCCCTTCGCACGCTCACCAATCCGACTGCATATGTTTCCAGGCACAGGGTCGAGCTGAACGGTGCAAAGGCCAATCTTGCAGCCTATACCATCAATGGCAGCAACTATTTCAAGCTGCGCGACCTCGCCGCTGCCCTCAAGGGTCTGGACAGCGGGTTTGCGGTAACATGGAACGCCGCCCAGCAGCGCATCGACCTGACGAGCAAAACCGCGTACACGCCGGTCGGCGGCGAACAGGCTGCCCTGCCCGCCGGCAATAAAGCCGCCGCGCTCACGAGCGCCGCTGTCTACCTCGACGGCAATCCGCTTTCCCTCACCGCCTACTCCATCGGCGGCAATAATTATTTCAAGCTCCGCGACCTCGCTTTCGCGCTCGGCTTTTCCGTCGATTGGGATAACGCCACCTCGACCGTTACCATTTCGGCTCAGTAACGGAAAACGAATGAAAAAAGCCACTGTTCACCGAACAGTGGCTTTTTCGCGCCTTCAGCGCGATTCAATCCCGGTTTGCTTGCAAACCGCACCCGCTGAAAGGCCAAAGGCCTTTCAATCGAAAGCAAAGCGCTCTTACTGGTTTGCTTCGATGTAGTTTACGATGTCACCGATGGTGCTCATCTTTGCAGCTTCCTCGTCAGAGATCGTTACGCCGAAGTTCTCCTCGAGGTCCATCATCAGCTCTACAACGTCCAGAGAGTCTGCGTTCAGATCCTCCTTGACCTTGGTATCCATGGTCATGGTGGAAGCATCAGCGTCAAACTTGTCTGCCAGAATCTCGCATACCTTTTCAAACATGGGAATTACACTCCTTCATTATTTTCTTGATTTATTGTTCTGAAAACTCCGACTCTGCGGAATTTTTCATACCGTTTTTGCAGCATCGTGTCGATGTCGGGCTCGGCATCCAGCTCGGCCAGCTGGTCGCGCAGCGTGCGCGCCACATTGCGGATGAGCTGTGCGGGCGATGTGCCCTCCTGAATGATGCCCTCGATCATGCCGAAGCTGTACAGATCCTGCGCGGTGATGTGCAGCGTGTCCGCCGCCTCCGCCTCGCGCTTGGGGTCTTTCCAGAGGATAGAGGCACAGCCGCGCGGCGAAATAACCGAATACAGCGCATTTTCCAGCATGAGCACACGGTCCGCGACCGCCAGCGCCAGCGCGCCGCCCGAGCCGCCCTCGCCCGTCACGATAGAGATGACCGGCGTTTTCAGCTCGATGAACTCATACAGGCAGCGGGCGATGGCCTCGCCCTGACCGCGCTCCTCCGCGCCGACACCGCAGAACGCGCCGCCGGTGTCAACGAAATTGATGACCGGGCGGTGGAATTTCTCGGCCTGATGCGCCAGACGGAGCGCCTTGCGGTAGCCCTCGGGATGCGCCATGCCGAAGTTGGCATCCATATTCTGCTCGATGGTGCGGCCCTTGCGGTGGCCGATGACTGTCACCGGTGTGCCGTTAAAGTAACCTACGCCGCCGAGGATCGCATGGTCGTCCGCAAAATAACGGTCGCCGTGCAGCTCGGTGAAGTCGGTGAACAGCTCATTGATATAATCCGTGAGCATCGGGCGCTTGGTATCGTGGATGATACGCATTTTTTCACTTGCGGGTTTGTTAGTCACGGCGCCACACCTGCCATTTCTTGGACTTGGAGCCGCAGTGCAGCTTCAAGAGTTTCTCCAGCGTTTCTCTGAGTTGATTACGCGGAACTATTTTATCACAGAAACCGTGCGATAGCAAGAACTCCGACGACTGAAAATCATCCGGCAGGGTCTGGCCGATGGTGCCCTCGATGACACGGCGGCCGGCAAAGCCGATGGTCGTGCGCGGTTCCGCGAGGATGATGTCGCCCAGCATGGCGAACGATGCGGTAACGCCGCCCGTGGTCGGGTCGGTCAGCACGGTGATATACAGCAGGCCCGCATCCGAATGACGGCGCGCCGCCGCGGACACCTTTGCCATCTGCAAAAGCGAGAACATACCCTCCTGCATACGCGCACCGCCCGAGCAGGTGAACAGCACAACGGGCAGACCCTTTTCAGTGGCGTACTCGAACAGGCGGGTCAGCTTTTCGCCGACGACCGAGCCCATCGAGGCCATCATAAAGTGGCTGTCCATCACGCCGATGGCGGTTTCCACGCCGCCGATCTTGCACACGCCGGTCTTGACCGCATCCGGCATACCGACCTTTTCGGCCAGCTCCGCCGTTTTGGCCGCGTAGCCCGGGAAGTGGATCGGATCCGCCGGAGCGAGGTTTGCATACAGCTCCTCGAAGCTGTCCTTATCCGCGATCTGGCGGATGCGCGTGCGCGCCAGCAGACGGCCGTACCGTCCGCAGTGCGGGCAGACGTACAGGTTCTTGCCGTAGGCATACGCTTTCAGCTCCGCGCCGCAGCCCTTGCAGGTTACGACCTTGGCCGCTTCGTCCTCCTGCGGTTTCATTTCCATAGAGGTTTCGCGTGTTTTTTGAAACAGGTCGATCAGACCCATGCGTAACTCCCCTTTCTCTTGGAGGCAGTACCGCACGATTGGCCTTCGGCGCTTTGCGGCTGCTTTGCCCCCTGATTTTGTTGTGCTTTCTTGTAATACACAAAGTATTACTGCGAAACCACGCCGCATCAGTGAACAAAGCATCTCGCAAATCGCTCTTGTCCAACCGTGCGGTACTGCCTCTGGAATCCTCCGATTTTTCGGATTTTTCCGAATCTGATTATCCTATATCAAATACTATTATACCACAATAAATGATTTAGTCAAAATCGCCGTTTGCGATGGAATTTACGTTAAAATTGGCCTCCACGAACGCCTTTGAGCACAGAATGTGCATCTGATAGTCGGTCGCGGTGACAACGCCCTCGAACAGCGTTTCCGCGAGCGCGCGGCGCATACGAACGATGGCCTGCTCACGGTCGGCGCCGTAAACGATCAGCTTGCCGATCATAGAATCGTAGAACGGCGGGATCTTGTAGCCCTGATACGCCGCAGAATCCACGCGCACGCCGGGACCGCCCGGCAGATGCAGGGACACCAGCGTGCCCGGACAGGGCGCGAAGTTTCTCGACGGGTCCTCCGCATTGATGCGGCACTCGATGGCGTGGCCGCGGATGGTCAGATCCTCCTGCTGAAAGGACAGCGGTTCGCCCGCCGCCACACGGAGCTGCTCGCAAACGAGGTCAACGCCGGTGACTTCCTCCGTTACCGGATGCTCGACCTGAATGCGGGTGTTCATCTCGCAGAAGTAGAAATTGCGGTCGTTATCGACCAGAAATTCGATGGTTCCCGCGTTGCGGTAGCCGACGCGCTTTGCCAGCGCGACAGCCGCGCTCGTCATCTTCTCGCGCAGCTCGGGCGTGACGAAAGCCGACGGGCTCTCCTCGATCAGCTTCTGGTGGCGGCGCTGCACCGAGCATTCACGCTCGAACAGGTGTACCACATTGCCGAAGCTGTCGCCCAGGATCTGCACCTCGATATGGCGCGGGTTGTGGATATATTTTTCCATGTACAGACGGCCGTCGCCGAAATTGGCGATGGCTTCTGCGGAAGCGCTGTCGTAGGCATCCTTGAGGTCCTTGACGCTCTCCGCCACGCGGATGCCCTTGCCGCCGCCGCCGGAGGCCGCCTTGAGCATCACCGGATAGCCGATGCGCTCGGCCTCGGAAATGGCCTCGTCAAAATCGCGCAGCGGGCCGTCCGTGCCAAGGGCTACCGGAACACCGGCCGCGATCGCGTTGCGCTTTGCCTCGGATTTATCGCCCATCAGGCGGATGGTTGCCGCCGTCGGGCCGATGAAGGCCAGACCGGCCTGCGTGATGCGCTCGGCAAAGTCCGGGTTCTCGGACAGGAAGCCGAAGCCCGGATGGATGGCCTGACAGCCGGAGGCCAGTGCCGCCGAAATGATGTTGTTCATATTCAGATAGCTGTCCGCTGCACGGGCCGGGCCGATGCACACGGCCTCGTCCGCGATCTGCGCGTGCAGCGCTTCGCGGTCAGCCTCGGAGTAGACCGCTACCGAAATGATGCCAAGATCTCGGCAGGCCTGAATAATGCGGACCGCGATCTCGCCGCGGTTCGCAATGAGTACCTTCTGAAACATTCGATTAACTCTCTCCCGCCTCAGTCATTGATGACCATGCACTTGATCTCCGCCTCGGCAGCCTTTTCGTCGCCGACCCATGCGATGCCCTCAGCGACTGCCATCGGGCCGCGGCGCTTGGTGAACGTCACTTCCAGACGGAGCGTGTCGCCCGGCTTTGCCATTGCGCGGAACTTTGCCTTGTCGATGCCGGTGTAGACCGCCGTTTTGCCCTTGAATTCGGGCAGGGACAGCAGCGCTACGCCGCCTGCCTGCGCGAGCGCCTCCAGACGGAACACGGCGGGCATGATCGGGTTGCCCGGAAAGTGTCCCTGAAAGAAGAACTCGTCACCGGTCAGGTGCAGCGCACCGATTACATGGTTTTCGTCCATTTCGAGGATCTCGTCCACCAGCAGCATCGGCGGACGGTGCGGAAGGATCTCCATGATCTGTTCTTTGTTCAGCATATTATAATCCCTCTCAATCTAAAAAGCAAGATAATTACCGCAAAACTACAGTTTTGCCGGTAACAGGAACGGACCGTGGGCCGTTCCTAAGTCGTCCGAAAGTTCCCATACGGAAACTTTCTCCCTCTATAGGTAAGAAAACCGTGATACGTGCTCCCGGTTTTCTTGCATTTGCAATGCAAATGCTATTGAACACGCGCTAACGCGCGACAGGTGCTTACGCGCCTTACTCAATAACACAAAGGACTTGATTATATTCCACCATATCGCCCGGCTGCGCCATGATGCGGATGACCTTGCCGTCGCACGGGGACTTGATCTCGTTCATGATCTTCATCGCCTCGATGATGCAGAGGGTATCACCCTCCTTGACCTGCTGGCCGACCAGCACGAACGGCGGTTCGTCCGGCGAGGGAGAAGAGTAGAACGTGCCGACCAGCGGGCTCTTGACCTGCGTGCCGGCCGGGAGCTGCTCCTCTGCCGGAGCGGCCTCGGTGCTCTCTGCTGCGGGTGCTGCCGCCGGAGCCGCTGCGGGCGCTGCCACAGCCGGCGCCGCCGCGATGACCGGAGCGGGCTCCGCCGCCTTGATCTTGATCTTTGCATCGTCCAGCTCGAGCTCAACCTCGCCCAGCTTCTTTGCAGCCAGCGCGTCCATCAGCTCGAGGGCAATGTCTTTCAGTTCTTTCATATCCATAGCTTGTTACACTTTCTTGATAAGGATGCAGGCGTTGTGACCGCCGAAGCCCAGCGAATTCGAGATAGCAACGTTTACCGGCATCTCGACTGCCTTGTTCGGGGTGATGTCCAGATCACATTCCGGATCGGGCTCCTCGTAGCCGATGGTCGGCGGCACGATGCCCTCGCGGATGGCCATAACGCAGGCAATGGCCTCAACCGCAGCCGCGCCGCCCAGCAGGTGGCCGGTCATGGACTTGGTGGAGGATACCTTTACGTTGTAAGCCTCGTCGCCGAACGCCTTTTTGATGGCGATGGTTTCGTACTTCTCGTTGAGCGGGGTCGAGGTGCCGTGCGCGTTGATGTAGTCAACGTCAGCCGGTGTCAGACCCGCATCTTCGATCGCACCGCGGATAGCGTGTGCAGCCGCATCGCCGTCCGGAGAGGGACTGGTGATGTGGTACGCATCGCCGGATGCGCCGTAGCCCGCAACCTCTGCGAGGATGGTCGCGCCGCGCTGCTGTGCGTGGGTCAGGCTCTCGAGTACGAGACAGCCCGCGCCCTCGCCCATGACAAAGCCGGAACGGCGTGCGTCAAACGGGATGGAGGCCGCCGTCGGGTCCTCGCCCATGTGAACGGCCTTCATGTTCTGGAAACCGGCCATCGAGATCGGGATGATGCCGTTCTCCGTGCCGCCGCAGACAACAACGTCCTGATAGCCGTGGCGGATCGCGCGCATAGCCTCACCGATCGAGTGGTTGCCGGTCGCGCAAGCGGAAACCGGGCAGAAATTCTCGCCCTTAAAGCCGAAATGCATGGAGATATACGCCGCCGCGATGTTGGCGATCATCTCCGGGATAGCGAACGGCGAAACACGGCCGGGACCCTTTTCGAGCAGCTTCGGGACCTCCTGCTCGGCAACGTGCAGACCGCCTACGCCCGAGCCGAAGATAACGCCCGTGCGATAGGGATCGAAATTGCCTTCCTTGAGGCCCGCCTGCTCGACAGCCTGAATCGC
>CAKSVR010000006.1 GCA_934504345.1 uncultured Agathobaculum sp.
TTGAAAAATATTTTTAATCGTGCACAAAATAGAGTTTCAGTTTTTGTGCTATATGCTAATATCTTATCAAAACGCCGATGAAAACCGCTTTCGAGGTTAGGGGGAGAGGAACGAAATCCGCGCCGCCCGCGTCTTTCCTCTCCCCCTGTCCGGTTGTGTATAACTTCCTGCGGCAGTTACACACAGCCGGGCTGCCCCCCCTCACCATTCTCGCGGCAGCGAGCAGAGAGAAAAGTAATACTACAAAACAAGACCCAGAGTACCGCATCCCAAACTGCCTGTACTCCGGGTCTACTATGTGTTTGTTTACTGTTTCGGAATCAAAACCGAAATCGCGCCCGCGCCGTTATAATATTTCCGACTGGACAGCTTTTCGGTCGTAATCAGATAATGATACTCCGTACCGTCCACCACAGTGCGGTAGGTATACGATGCCCCGCGGACCTCCTTCGGCGTGGAGAGCATATTGGCATCCGGATGATAGCGGTAGATGTAGTAGGTTTCCGTACCGTCGCGCACCTGCCACGAAAGGGTCAGACTGCCGTTGTCATATGCCGCCGACACCGGAACGGCTTCTTCAGGTGCATCTCCTCAGGCTACGCCGACGCTGTTTTCCGGCGATACGTTGTCAGCAATCTCCACATAGGATATGGGCTGTACGATATACCGGTGCGTACTGCCGGATTCCAGTCCGTCAAACACCGCCGAGGTGTCCTTGGTGATACCCAGCATCTTCACCAGACCGGTCTGCTCGAAATACTCGAACAGCTGATATTCGGTCGCCCTGTCCACCGCCTGCCAGTGCAGCGTGATGCTGTCCGGCGTGGTCGAGGTGGCCGACACGCCCGGAGACATCAGCGTCGCCAGCTCGACCTTCTGCTCGGGTTCCTCGCCGTTTTTCACCTGAATGACGCGGAAACCAACATTCTCATAGCCGTGTGCGCTGTCACGTCCCTCTTTTCGGTATTCGGTGCGGCAGTCGGTGCGCTTGGAGTTCCACGCGCCGCCCTTGACACCCAGCTTGCTGTCCTCGCGCACAGTGGAAGTCCACTCCCACACGTTGCCCCAGAAATCGACCGCGCCGTGTGCGCCGCGCGTAACCTTGGCGTATTCCTCGACCGAGGTACGTCCGTCGTTCACACCGCAGTTGAAATCCGCGTCCTTTGGCATATGGCCGGCGGCAAGCTCCCATTCGCTCTCGTTTGGCAGACGGTAGGTGTTCACGCCGTCCTGCTCAGTCAGCCATGCACAGTAGGCATCGGCATCTGCGGCGGACACAAAGTTAACCGGAAAATCGTCCTCACCGGCGGGATAAGCGCCGTTTTCCCAGTTGGACGGTGCGGTATAGCCGGTCGCGCTGACAAATGCGGCATACTGCGCGTTCGTGACCGGCGTGCGGCCCGCATAAATGCTCTCACCGGCACCCATGACCGGAATATAATCGTACTGGTACGCGTTCGCGATCTTCCATTTGAGCAGGCGCGGGTCGGTAAAGCGCAGCATACTGCTGTTGATGCGGTTCCAGTAGGTTTCGTACATTTCCTGCACGATCTCCTCCATCTCCGCGACTTTATCCTCGCCGCCGGGCTTTCCTGCGGTTTCCTCTTTGAGTTCCGCGAGTTTCTCTTCCTTGCGGTCGAGCACGGCATTGTAGTTCTCAATCACGATGTCGCGCAGATTGAGGTAATTTTCCTCGGTCGGCTTGCGCTGATACAGCGAGATAAGCTGCTTGGTCTCAGCGGTCAGTTCGGGCTGCTCTTTCTCGATGAAGTCACTGTGCTCGAACATATCGGATGCACCGGCCGCCGGTATCAACTGCACGGCCAGCAGCGCCGCACAGAGCGCACTTGTAATTCGTTTCATGGTTTCTCTCCTGTTTTTCAGTTTGTGTTGATAGATACGCGCCGCAAATCCTCCGGTGGGGGGACTGCGTAAAAATTTACTGTATCAGCCAGTCGACAAGCGCCGCGCCGTCCTCCAGCCACGCGGTCCGCAGGACACCCACATGGTCGGTGTCCGCGAATACGGTCAGCTTGGCGTTTGCATTCCGCTCTTGCAGCGCCGCGATGAACTGCTCGGCGGATTCCGGCTTTACCACCCTGTCCGCGTCTCCGGCAAAGGTCCGGATCGGCATATCGCTGAGTGCGGCAAGCGTTTCTGCTGTGGTCTGGATACTGCCGCTCATCGGCGCAATGCGGCTGAACACCTCCGGGTGCAGCAGGGCAATGTCCCATGTGCCCGTGCCGCCCATGCTGTGTCCGGTCAGGCTGATACGGCTGCGGTCGATTTTGTTTTCCGTACAGATTTTGTCGATGAGCGACATAACGGTATCGTCCGCCGCTTTCCAGCCGTTCTGGTCGGCGGACAGCTGCGGAATGAGCACATAGGCGGGAATTTCACCGAGCGTTCCCTCTGCAAGGTACTGCGGAAAACCGTCTGTCGTCGTCAGAATAGACAGGTCACTGCCTTTTCCGTGTCCGCCGTGCAGATAGACGATCAGCGGCATATCCGCCTTCGCATTTGCGGGCGTGTACAGCAGATAGCCCATCGAGCTGTACTGTCCCTCGGTCAATGTTGACTGGGTTGCGGTTTCCTGCGGATAATACGCATTCAGCCAATAGGCAATTTCAGCGCGGCTGGCCGGTGCACACAGATCGAGCGTACCGAAAGCAAAGGTAAACAGTCCGTGTGTATTCGCCCATGCACAGGCTTCTGACGCCCACGAACAGCCGTTTTTTGTGCTGACCGCGCCGACACCGATGTCGGTTTTGTCCTCTGCGGTGCGGTAAAATACGGTGGCAAGCTGTTCGCGCGTAATTGCATTCGCCGGACGGAAGCTGCCGTCCGGGTAGCCGTTGAACAGACCGTTTTCCACGCTCCACGCCAGACCGTCCGCGTACCAGCTTGCAGAATCGGTATCAATGAAATCTGCACTGCCGTTCGGTGCAGGACTGCCTTCGATGCGCCAGAGTATCGTTGCGAGCATAGCGCGGGTCAGGTTGCCGTCCGGCGTGAAGCGGCTGCCGCCGGTGCCGTTCAGCCAGCCGTTTTCGGTCACATTCTCGACCGCATCACAGTACCATGCGGATGGTTCAACATCGGTGAACGAAGCCGCCGCCGCAGACACGTTCAACGACGAAATCAGCAGACTTGAGGCCAGTAATAAATGTGGAAATTTAATCTTCATAGGAATCCTTTCTTTCTGTATTGCTGTTCCTATATACGATCCATGTCTGACTGAATTGGGGGGCTGTTCCGAAAAATATTTTTTTGCCGCTCTCCCCCAAAATTCCGGAACAACGCTGCGTATGATACAACAGCAGGTGCAAACCGCCTGCAAAACAACAACAGGAGGAATTTATCATGAAGGCAAACAAATGGATTTCGATGGCAATGGCACTGACAATGACCGCCGGAAGCGGCGCGACCGCCTATGCAGCTGAACTGGAAACGCCGGAAGAACCTTCCGTTCCCGCGGCAGAGCAGCCCGCAGAGCAGACTGATACCGCTGCGGTGGTTGAAGATATGATCAGCCAGCTGGAGGAGGATCTCGCGGCGGATGAAACGCAGGCAGACGAGATCGCTGCCGAAACCGAAAAAACCGTCCCGGCAGAAACGGAAGATACGGAAGCCGCCCCCGCAGAGCAGAAGCCGTATACGGCAGAACATCAGGCACGCCTGGAGCAGAAGGCGCTTAAAATCGAGCTGGCGCGTCAGCTGCGGGAAAACCGTCTTGCCGACAAGCAGGCACGCATTGCGCTGCTCGACCGTCTGAAGGAGCTGCACGCAGCGCTGGAGGGTCAGGAAATGCAGGACGATGACGAACTGGTCATTGAGCTTCGTTCCATTCAGGAACAGATCAAGGCATACCGCCAGAGCCGCCGTTAAACGCGGTCGGTTGATCGAATATCCACACCCCAACCTCATGCTATGAGGCTGGGGGACAAAACGGGAGGTGCAGACAATAATCCGCACCTCCGTTTTCGTGCCGCTGCTGTGTATATGCTTGACAGAAATCTTGTTTTCTGTTACGTTTATTCCTGTAATGCCGAAATAAGGCAGAACGGAGGGACGATATGGACGAAACCGAACAGCTCGCGCAGGCGCAGCAGGATGCACAGGCGCGAGAAACGTTTCTTGCACAAAATGACGAATTTATCCGCCGATGTGCATCCAAGGCGGCAGGGCGTTTTGTAGACGAGCACGACGATGCGTACTCCGAAGCGCTCATCGCGTTCAACGATGCCGTCACTGCCTATTGTCCCGAAAAGGGTGCGTTTCATGCGTTGGCCGCCACAGCAATACGAAACCGTGTCACCGACCTTTTACGGCGCGAGTGCAGGAACAGCGGTACTGTTCCGTTCAGTGCACTCGAGGAGCAGAACGACCACGGAGATGCGGTGCCGTTCGAGATCGCCGACCCGAAACCCATCGTTTCGGATACCGCGCTCGAGATCGACGCGCTGCGGCAGGAGCTGGATGCATTCGGGATCTCCTTCTTTGATCTGCCAAAGTCCTCGCCCAAGTTCGGGCGCACCAAGCGTGCCTGCATGGAAGTTATCCGCTGGCTGATCGAACAGCCGGAGCGCACAGCAGAAGTGAAACGGAAGAAGTGTCTGCCAGCCGGTCAGATCATGGCAGAGCTGGGTACCGGCAGCAAGATACTCGAGCGCAACCGCACCTATATCATTGCCGGTATGCTCATCTGGGCCGGCGAGTACCATATCATGCGGGAATATTTCAATATCGGAAAGGAGGCGCGGTAATATGCAGGGCGTTGTGATGGAAATCAAGGAAAACCGCTGTGTTGTGCTCAAAAAGAACGGCACATTTGCGGAGATACCCAACCGGAATTACACGGTCGGGCAGACGGTGACGCTTTCCGGCTCTGCGGTTCGCCGCAGCCTTTCCCTTGCGGCGTGTCTGGCGGTTGTTTGTCTGGCTGGTGTGGGACACCACCTGTATGTCACGCCGGCAAGCTATATCTATATGGACATCAACCCCAGTGTGCGGCTGGATTTGAACTGCTTTGAGCGGGTTATCAATGTTGTGCCGCTGAACGAAGACGCGGAAAAGCTTCTTGCCGATATAACGATTCCAAAGGGCAAAGCCGAGGACTGCATGAACGCCATCGTATCCGTGTGCCGTGAGCAGGATTATCTGAACGAGAACAACACTGATATTGAGGTCAGCGTGCGCACCGACAATGCCAAGCTGGAAACCGCCGTTGAAAATACCTCGGAGAGTATCGCAGAAGAAAATCTTGAGGTTTCCGTATATCAGATTGACGAGAGCGAGAACGAAAGCGCTATCGAGCACCATATTTCGGCGAGACGGCTGCGTGCTGTGCGGGCGTATACCGAGCAGTTTGGCGGTACGCTGGACGAGAATCTCAAACAACTGCAAAGCCTGACCAGCGACGAGATTTACCAGAAGATCAAGGAAGCCCGCAGTGCGGCTTCCGCTCAGGAGCAGACCATACCGCAAAAGCCGACGCAGCGCACAGCGAACACCGCGCCTTCCGCACCGACATCGAGCACCGAGAAGTCAGAAACAACGGTAGCACCGAACACCCAGACTACGGAGAAACCCTTTGCGCAGACTGAAACGCCCGCGCAAAACCAGAGCGACACGCAGAGCAGCGAGTCCACGCAGACGGCAAAGCCGACACAGACACCCAAACCGGCTCCCAATCATCAGCTTTCCGGACAGCGGCTGGCGGCTATCCGCGCGTACACCGAGCAGTTCGGCGGCACGCTGGAGGAAAACGCACAGCAGCTGCAGGGCGTATCCTCGTCCGAAATTTACCGGATGATACAGGAAGCGCAGAACGAACAGTCGGACGACACCTCGGAACAGGCTGTATCCGAGCCATAAAGGCAGCAATACTGTCCTCTTGTGAGGGCGGTATTTTTGCAGAAAATTTTACAGTATCCCCCAAGTTCGACATAAGTCGCTCGTATTGATAAACAGCATACAAATCCGTTCCTGTGCCGAACGAAAGGAGAACGATTGCTTATGAACGCTGATGAAATTCTGGAATTGCTCCGTGTAAAGATGAATTGCCGTTTTCTTTCCGATTTGCCCTCGTTGACCGGGGAACAGCGTGCGCAAATGCTGTTTCTGATTGCGCAACTGCCGCAGAATATCGTAAATTCCAAAGAACTAGAGAAGGTACATCTGTATTTGCATTTGCGTGAAACAGCGTAACGCCAATTCACTGTACGGTATAGTGCAATTATCATTTTCGACCTTACAATGTATCGCTCTTGCAGAAACTCCCACATTTTCTCCGTATTTTTTCTGTAAAATCCTCATTTATGCACGAGAAATGTTCAAAGTTTTGCGAGATTCGCTGATCTATTCCGATTTGTACCCCCCTGTTAGAGAAAGGGGGTATCTATATTTCGGGCGCGGCTGTCGCCGCGCCCTCGGCACCGTTCCGTGCCGTCGGCTTACGCGCTGCACGCCGCCGCGCGGACGGCGCCAATGCGTATAGGACCGGTAGATAGCAAAAAGCACGCTCTAAAAAGCGTGCTTTTGTTGTATTTGTTAGCTGCTGTTGCCTGCCGCTGATTGACACCATAATTACACCAATGTTTGCGGTTCGTACACCTCTAAAACGGTATGAAACTGCACGAACCAAAAAAAGAATGTTTTTCGCATTTTGTAATATGATTTTGAATTATTGATTGAAAAATGCGTTTTAGATGCATTTATAAGTTTCAGAATCCGTAAGATTGCTGAAATCGAAAATGCTTCAAAATTCAGAGTAGGAAACCGTAGGTGTCCATCCCTTTTTTGCGCCCGCCGCGCGTGCGGCCCGTTCCCGCCGTCCGCAGACGGCGAAATCCCCGCCCGGCAACGGCGTATTGCTAACGCAACTCGGTTGCACCAGAGAATGGCTGCCGAGGAATGGTCTGCCGCCCGGAAACGGCGCAGCGCTGGCGCGCTTCGGCTGCACCTCGCAAAAAACTTTTTCCAAAACGAAAAAACCTCTTGACAAAGGGAGCGATATAAGATAGAATAGTCACGTTCGATGTAAAGGCAAAACACTTTACACTTCGCGGGGAGGATCACCATGAAAGCAACACCGCTTGAAATGAGCCTGCTGTTCGACTTTTACGGCGAAACCCTGACCGAGAAGCAGCGCGAGCTGTTCGACCTGTATTATAATGAAGACCTTTCGCTCTCCGAGATCGCGGAGCACGCGGGCATCACCCGACAGGGTGTGCGCGACAGTGTCAAGCGTGCGGAGCACGCCCTCCACGAGATGGAGGACAAGCTCGGTCTGGTCGCCCGCTATGGCGATACCGAGCGCTGCGCGGAGGAGCTTCAGAACGAGGTCGAGCATCTGCGTACACTGAACGCCGAACAACTGCACAGTGCCGAGGCGGATACGATCGTTTCCCGCATGACGGCGCTGCTCGAACAGCTCAGGCAGGAGGCTTAACATGGCATTTGAGGGCCTTACCGAAAAAATTTCATCCGCGTTTAAGCACCTGCGAAGCAAAGGCAGGCTGACCGAGTCCGACATCAAGGAGGCCATGAAGGAGATCCGCATGGCACTGCTCGAGGCGGACGTAAACTTCAAGGTCGCCAAGGATTTCATCAAGACCGTTACCGAAAAGGCAACGGACGCGGAGATCCTCGAGAGCCTGTCGCCGACCCAGCAGGTCATCAAGATCGTAAACGAGGAACTGGTGTCGCTCCTCGGCGGCCAGACCACTCGTTTGACCATATCGCCGAACCCGCCCACCATCGTGATGATGGCTGGCTTGCAGGGCGCCGGCAAGACCACCAACTGCGCGAAGCTCGCCGCGCTGCTCCGCAAGCAGCAGCAGCGCCGCCCGCTGCTCGTCGCGTGCGACGTTTACCGTCCCGCCGCGATCGAACAGTTAAAGGTGGTTGGCAAGCAGCTTAACATCACCGTTTTTGACGAGGGTCAGGGCGACCCGGTCGAGATCGCCAAGCACGGCATCGACTTTGCCCGCAAAAATGGCTACGATTTAGTCTTTCTCGATACCGCAGGCCGTCTGCACATCGACGAAAAGCTGATGGACGAGCTGAAGAACATCAAGGCCACGGTCAAGCCCACCGAGATCATCCTCGTTGTGGATGCGATGACCGGTCAGGATGCCGTAACGGTCGCACAGACCTTTGACGAAGCCCTCGGCATCGATGGCGTGCTCATGTCCAAGATGGACGGCGATGCACGCGGCGGTGCGGCGCTCTCGGTCAAGGCTGTTACCGGCAAGCCGATCAAGTTCATCGGCACGGGCGAGAAGCTCGGCGACATCGAGCCGTTCCACCCGGACCGCATGGCAAGCCGCATCCTCGGCATGGGTGATGTGCTGACACTGATCGAAAAGGCGCAGGAGTCTTTCGACCAGAAGCAGGCCGCCGAAACCGCCAAGAAGATGATGGCCGGCAAGCTGACGCTGACCGACTTCTACGACCAGCTTCAGAAGATGAAGAACATGGGCTCGATGGAGGAAATGCTCGGTATGCTGCCGGGCGTGGATGCAAAAGCCCTCGCCGGTGCGAAGATCGACGAAAAGCAGATGGCGCACACCGAAGCCATTATCCAGTCTATGACACCCAAGGAGAGAGATAATCCCTCCATCATCAACTTCTCCCGCAAAAAGCGCATCGCAGCGGGCTGCGGCCTTACCGTAGAGCAGGTCAACAAGCTGCTCAAGCAGTTCGAGGCCATGCAGAAGATGACAAAGCAGCTGACCGGCCTTGCCCGCAGCAAGGGCAAAAAACGCCGCGGTTTCCCGGGACTGGGCAATCTCAAGCTGCCGTTTTAATTGCTATTCGTTTGTAAAGTAAATTTACAATAGATAAATTCTATCATAGGAGGTGAAATTTCATGGTAAAGATCAGACTGCGTCGCATGGGCGCTAAGAAGACTCCGTTCTACCGCATCGTTGTCGCTGATTCCCGTTACCCGCGTGACGGTCGTTTCATCGAGGAGATCGGCACTTACAACCCGCTGACCGAGCCGGCTTCCATCAACGTGAACGCTGACCGCGCTCAGGAGTGGATCAAGAACGGCGCTCAGCCGACCGATACCGTTCGCGGTATCCTGAAGAAGGCCGGTGTGCTGAATTGAGTGAGGTCGTCGAAATGAAAGAGTTACTGACTTATATAGTCGAAAATCTGGTTTCCGATCCGGCTGCGATTGCCATCACGGAGGAGATCGACGGCGATAACATCACCTACTCGCTGCGCGTAGCACCGGGAGATATGGGTCGCGTTATCGGTCGCCACGGCCGCATCGCAAAGGAAATCCGCACACTCATGAAAGCGGCAGGCAATCGCGAGAACAAGCGCGTCACAGTTGATATTCTCGACTGAGCCTGCGCGGATCGCGCCGAAGTGCAGCATTTGCTGATGCTTCAACTTGAATGAAGAGCCGGTGCCGTCAGGCGCTGGCTTTTTCCGAAAATCGCCGCAGCGCGGCGATTTTTTGTTTTATGTCGATAAAATATAAAACGCTCACAGGCAGGAGGAAAGAAAACGATGCCGAAGAAATTTTTAGAGGCCGGTAAGATCGTCGGCACGCACGGCGTGCGCGGCGACCTGAAGGTACAGAGCTGGTGCGACAGCCCCGAGGTGCTGTGCGACTTTGACACGCTCTATCTGGACGAAAAAACGCCTGTGACCGTCGAAAAGGCGCAGGTACACAAGAATGTTGTGATCATGCACCTCAAGGGTGTGGACACGATGGAGGCCGCCGAGGCCATGCGGAACAAGGTGCTCCACCTTGACCGCGAGGATGTTGAGCTGCCCGAGGATCTGGTGTTCATTCAGGACATCCTCGGCTTCAAGGTGTTCGATCTGCGCGTTGATCGTGTTATCGGCCGCATCCGCGATGTGCTGACCTCCAATCCCGCGCACGATATGTACGAGATCGCGGGCGAGGACGGCCGCCTGATCTACATCCCCGCCATCAAGCCGTTCCTCAAGGAGATCGACATGGAGGCCGGCGTCATCTATGTGGAGAGCATCGAGGGTCTGATCGAATGAAAATCGACATTATGACGCTGTTCCCGGAGATGATCGATGCCGTTATGCGCGAGAGCATCATCGGCCGGGCACAGGATAAGGGTCTGGTCGAGGTCAAGGCGACCAACATCCGCGATTATGCGCTCGACAAGCACCACAAGGCGGATGATGCGCCGTACGGCGGCGGGCGCGGACAGGTCATGCTGGCCGAGCCGCTGTACCTGTGCCATCAGGCGCTCAGCGCGGGCGAGCACGTTCATACCGTGTTCCTCTCCGCACAGGGACAGCCGTTTGATCAGGAAAAAGCGCGTGAACTGCTCGCAAAGGAGCACTTTATCCTCGTCTGCGGCCATTATGAGGGTATCGATCAGCGGTTCATCGACGAGTGCGTGGATGAGGAGATTTCCATCGGTGATTTCGTGCTCACCGGCGGCGAGATCCCCGCGATGGCGGTCGCGGATGCCGTGTGCCGCATGGTTCCGGGCGTTTTGCCCGATGAGGAGGCTTTCACCGCCGAGAGCCACTGGGACGGCCTGCTCGAGCATCCACAGTATACCCGTCCGGAGAACTGGCGCGGCAGGGAAGTGCCGGAGGTGCTGCTCTCCGGGCATCACGCCAATATCGAGGCGTGGCGGCGCGAAATGAGCCTGCGCCGCACCCAAAAGGACAGACCCGACCTGTTCGCACAGTTCCAGCCGCAGGATAAGCGGGACAGGAAGATCCTCGATAAGATCAACAGCGGTGAGTGAAAAAGGACCCTTTTGGGTCCTTTTTTGTTGCAGAATTGAGAATGGAAAATGGAAAATGGAGAATTGACGTGATTGACGTGACGGTTTACGTTTTTTCTTCGAATAAATAATTTATCCTGCAATGGGCAGAACACGCCCTGCGGGATACGTTGATGAATGAAAGGAAAACGTAAATTTCCACATTCATTTTCCATTTTCCATTCTCAA
The DNA here is from genome assembly GCA_934504345.1 of uncultured Agathobaculum sp. Taxonomy (GTDB): domain Bacteria; phylum Bacillota; class Clostridia; order Oscillospirales; family Butyricicoccaceae; genus Agathobaculum. Next base: position 10,971 of record CAKSVR010000006.1, read on the forward strand.
TTTTCAATTATAACCAAGGCAAACGAAAAGAGAGCCCGCCGAAACGGACTCTCTTTCCAGACAGCTCCAAAAGTAGGAATTATGCGTTGTTTTCCTCGCTCGGCTGTTCGAGCGCGGCCTTTTCGGCCTCGCGGGCGGCAGCCTGCTTCTTATAAACGCGGTTGCCGAGGATATAGCCGATCGCGCCGATGACGACCGCCCATGCCGTTGCACTGGGGGACTTTGCCAGAATATCGCCAAGGGCAGTGCCCTGCACCTTTTCACCCCAGATACCGACCAGTCCGCACAGAATATAACCGGCGGCTGCACCAAAACAGGTGAAATGGAACACGCGGCGCGGCATACCGAAGATTTTCATATCGGCCGGGTCGATGTCCTCCTCTTCCTCGAGGGCTTCGTCCTCTGCGGGCGCGGTTTCCTTCTGCTCTGCGGGCAGTGTGTCCTCATTTACGGCGGGGAGCACTTCCTGCTCCTGTACGTCGGAAACGGACTGTTCTTCGTCCAGCGGCTGCTGGTTTTCGCTCATGCGAGCACTTCCTCTCTTGCGGATCTATCGAAAAACGGCGTTCGCCGCGCAGGTTTATCGAATGCTGCTCTCCGGCGGAATGATGATCGCGGCGATGATATACGCCAGCACGCCCGTACCGCCGACAAAGCACACGAGCGCCCATGCCAGACGGATCAAGGTCGGGTCGAGATCAAAATATTCCGCGATGCCGGCACAGACACCGCACAGCATACGGTTGGATTCACTGCGATACAATTTCTTGCCATTCATCGTAAATTCTCCTTTTCTTTTATCATACGTTGTTTTGTGGGTTTCGTCAAGTTACATCTTGGCTCTGTGCATCTTGGGGAACAAGACCGACCTCGTATTCGCTCAGCAGGTCGATGCGGCCGCTGCCGCTGACGGTCGCGTTCAGGTCGAGCGAGAAGTCGAGCCGATAGGACTGCGTTTCGGCATCATAGCGGTTGTCATACAGCGCCGTGCCGCTGCCGTCCTCGTTCAGCTGCACCAGAGAAGTGCCGTTCAGCGTGACCGGACCGCTGTTGGTATGCGCCTGTATATGGCACCGGCTCAGATTGGATTCCAGCAGGGATGCCGAAATGTTTCCGGTGTTGGTGTAAAGACTGATGTTCTGTGCATACAGCCCGTTTGTTGTCAGCGTGCCGTCCTGCGTGGAGAGCTTGATGCTGTCTGCGCTGAGGTTATCCTCGATGAACAGGTTTGCGGACTGCGTGCAGGCAATGTCTATCTCACGGAACGATGTGCTGTCCCGCGGGATAATGAGGGTGACAGTGCCGCTGTTCGCCCAGATGTTTGCTGTCCATTTGCCGTTTGGGGTAAAAGAGCTGGTCGCAACGCTGTAATCGCCGTCCAGCGTAAAGTCCGTGCCCGCGCCGGATACATACAGTATCTCAAAATCGCCGCCCTTGAGCGTCAGGTCGATGCTGGTGATATGGTCGAGCGACTGCTTGGGCAGGCTGTAACTTTCGATGGCCTGCTTGCGGGTTTCGAGGTAATCCTGCACCCAGCCGGTGTCGAAATCGCTGTCGATCTCATCGTCCGGGGAAACATAAGAATCCTTGCTGACGTCCTCGAGCTTATCGGAAAAGTGGCGGGCGGCCTCGCTGAACGGATGCAGCGCGCCGTGATAGTACACGCTGTAAAGTTGTCCGCCGAGGAGATGTCCGGCGGCGGTGAGCCCTAAGCCGAGCACAAGCACGGCCGAGCACGCGATGATGAGCTTTTTCATACGGTTCCACCTCCTGTGCGGCGGCTGCGGTCACGCAGCCAGTTGACGGGAGCCCGCAGCACTGCGATAAATGCGCGGAACACGGGCGGCACGAACAGGATGCTCAGCTTGATAACGAGCAGTCCGAGCAGGATGCCCGCAGCCAGACAGGCCAGCCCGGTGCCGAGCGTGACGAGTGCGTTTGCCGGTGTCATCCACAGGCCGAGGGAAAACACGCCGAGCACCGCGCCGCCGCACACGAGCGCGAGCGGGATGCCGTACAGCACGAGCAGCACGGCGAAGATGACCGCGATAACGGCGATAAAAACACCGAACACCGTCGCGAACGCGCCGACGAGCAGCGGCCCGCCGATGGGGATGGCCAGCAGCACGAGCACGAGCAGCAGCCACGGATTGATACCGCGCCAGCGGCGTTTCTCCTTGATGGGCCGGATGGGCGGTACGGCGGTCAGCTCGCGGTAGTCCGCGAGGATCTGCGCGGCCACCTTGGCCGGCTCGCCCAGCTCCTCGATGGCCTTGGCCTCGTTCTCCGGGCCGGCATCGTCGAAATATTCTTCGTAGTAAGACAGGGCACTGGCGCGTTCCTCTTCCGGCAGAACCGAAAGCGCACGCCGCAGTGCGGCCAGATATTCTGCTCTGTTCATTGGTTCACCCCTCCAAAAAAGATCGTGTCGATCCCGCTGCGGTAGTTCTGCCAGTCGATGCGGTGCTGCCGCAGTGCCGCCCGTCCGTGGTCGGTTATCTGGTAATAGCGGCGGTTGCGGCCTGCGTAGGCCTGATCGTAGGTGGTCAGGCAGCCGTCCTTCATCAGCCTTCGCAGCACCGGATACAGCGTGGATTCGGAAATATCCAGCACTTTTTGTACGTCCTGCGTGATGCGGTAGCCGTAGGTGCTCTCGCGTTCGACCACGGCCAGCACGATGCCGTCCAGCAGGGAGGACGAGATGGGATAGGACATGATGCAGCCTCCTCTCCTGTGTTTGTAATAATATTATATGGCATATAATATAGTCCGTCAACAGGTATATCAAAAATAACTGTGAAGCATTTGTAAATTTTGTGGGATCAGTGCGGGGAAAACGCCGTTTTCGCATTGTATTCACCGGAAAGATAGCGTATAATGGTATCCGTATAAGTATGAGTAAAGGAATCGAACGAAAGGGCGAATCTGATAAAATGAAACTGGCTGTATTGTTCGGCGGTATTTCCAGTGAGCACGATATTTCGTGCCTGTCCGCCGCCTCTATTCTCAGAAACCTGAATCGAGATAAATATGAAGTATATCCGATCGGCATTACGCGCGAGGGCGAGTGGTTCTACTGTCCGGACTGTGATGCGGATCACGTAGAGTCCGGCGCGTGGGAGCGCATGAACACCAAGGTCAAGGCCGTGCTCTCTCCGGACCGCGGCCTGCACGGCATGGTGCTGCTGCGCGAGGGCGAAACCGAGGCAATCCGTCTGGACTGCGTGTTCCCGGTGCTGCACGGTGTCGGCGGCGAGGACGGCACGATGCAGGGCCTGCTGGAGCTTGCGGGCATCCCGTATGTCGGCTGCGGCGTGGCGGCAAGCGCCAACACGATGGACAAGGCCCTGACGAAAAAGGTCGTTGAGGGCACGGGCGTGCGGCAGGCACGCTACTATCTGGCGCTGCGCTACGACTTTGAGCGCGATGCCGAGGGCGTTGTCCGCGCGGCGGCGGAGCAGCTGGGTTCGTTCCCGGTGTTCGTCAAGCCGTGCTCGCAGGGCTCGTCCGTGGGCGTTGCCAAGGCGAACAACGTGCTCGAGCTGGCCGCGGGTCTGACCGAGGCGTTCCAGCTGGACAGCAAGGTGCTGGTCGAGGAGTTCATCGACGGCCACGAGGTCGAGTGCGCTGTGCTCGGCAATCTTGAGCCGCAGGCTTCCACGGTCGGCGAGATCGCACCGACACAGGAGTTCTACACCTTTGATGCCAAGTACAAGGACGAGAGCTCCCGTCTGTACATCCCGGCGCACATCACCGACGAGCAGCTCCAGACCGTTCGGCAGGATGCCATCCGCGTTTACACCGCGCTGGGCTGCCGCGGCCTGTCCCGCGTGGACTTTTTCGTCACCCACGACAGCGGCGAAGTCGTATTCAACGAGCTGAACTCCATCCCGGGCTTTACATCCATCAGTATGTACCCGAAGCTGTTCGATTACGAGGGCATCGGCTATTCCGAGCTGCTCGATCGGCTGATCTCTCTGGCACTGGAGGAGCATCATGGATAAGCGCGCCATCGGCGTATTTGACTCCGGTTTGGGCGGTCTGACCGCCGTGCGCCGTCTGCACGCCCTGATGCCGCAGGAGAATATCATTTATTTCGGCGATACCGGCCGAGTGCCCTACGGCAACCGCGGCCGCGACATCATTACCAAGTATGCCCGGCAGGATGTGGCGTTTCTGCGCCAGTTCGACCTGAAATCCATCATCATCGCGTGCAACACCGTGTCCGCCATCGCGCTGGATGTGCTCTCGCGTGAGAATGACATCCCGATCATCGGTACGGTCGAGCCAGCCTGCCGCCGCGCCATGACGATGACGAAAAACGGAAAAGTCGGCGTGATCGGCACCGCCGCGACCATCCGTTCGGGCGCTTACGAGAAATATCTGCACAAAAAGGACGGCACGCTCGACCTGTTCACGCAGGCGTGCCCGCTGTTTGTGCCGCTGGTCGAGAACGGCCGCGTGCATCGCGGCGATATTGTCATCGAAACCGTGGTAAAGGAGTACCTTACGCCGCTGAAAGAGGCGGGCGTGGATACGCTCATCCTCGGCTGCACGCATTATCCGCTGCTCGAGGAGGTCATCGGAGCCTTTATGGGCCCGGAGGTGACGCTCATCGACTCGGGCGCGGAGGCGGCAAACCTCGCCTCGACCCAGTTCGACCCGAACGAGGGACAGGGCACCACGCAGTATTTCGTTTCCGACGATCCACAAGGCTTCGACCAGCTCGCCGAGCTGTTTTTGCAGGAGAACGTTGATGTGGGCGCGGATCTGGTGGATATTTCCCGCTATTAAGGAGCATAGAGATATATGAAGAAGGACGTTTGGCTGACGATCTCCTCGCAGCAGCAGTTTGCGGGCTGTGATGAGGAGAACATCAACCTGCAAACCGCTGCCACGCTGTACGAGCGCGGCGGAAAATACTACATCGCCTACGAGGAGAGCGAGCTGACCGGCCTCGAGGGCACCAAGACCACCGTCAAGCTGGACGGCAAGAGCGTTGCGCTCATCCGCACGGGCACGTTCCCCTCGCATATGCTGTTTTCGGAGGACGAACGCCATGTCGGCCTGTACCAGACACCGGTCGGCAGCGAAATGACCATCGCCACCCATACCTCGCGGGTACACAACACCATCGGCGAGGACGGCGGCCACCTGATCATCGATTACACGGTCGAGGTGGATAATTCGCTCATGGGCGAGCACCATTTTGAGATGACGGTATCGACCAAACCGAATATTCAGGTCGTATAAGATAGTGAAATAAGAGATTTTGATTATAGGAGTGTACAAATGAACGCATATGAGATCGCACGCGCCGAAGCAACCCGCGTTGTTGAGGCGGCGTACCGCAAGGCCGTTGCCGCAGGCGAGCTGCCCGAAGGCACCATTCCTCCCGTTGCCGTAGAAACCCCGAAGGATGCCTCCAACGGCGACTGGGCTTCCACCTTTGCCATGCAGTGTGCAAAGCCGCTGCACATGGCGCCGCGCAAGATCGCAGAGAGCATCGTGGCCAACCTCGACCTCGAGGGCAGCTGCTTTGATACCGTGACCATCGCGGGCCCGGGCTTTATGAACTTCACCCTGAATCAGGGCTGGTACGAGCAGGCGGTACGCGGCGTGTTCGCCATGGGCGAGAATTACGGCCGCACCGAGAGCAAAAAGCCGGAAAAGGTGATGGTAGAGTTCGTTTCCGCCAATCCGACCGGCCCGATGCACATGGGCAACGCGCGCGGCGGCGTTCTGGGCGACTGCCTTTCCTCCGTGCTGGACTGGTCCGGCAACGATGTTACCCGTGAGTTCTATATCAACGATGCGGGCAATCAGGTAGACAAGTTCGCGCACTCTGTCGAGGGCCGCTACATTCAGGAGATCCGCGGCGAGGATGCTATCGAGTTTGATGCTTCGTGGTATCAGGGCGACGACATTAAGGCGCTGGCGCACGATCTGGTCGAGAAGTACGGCGACAGTCTGCTCGAAAAGACCGCCGAGGAGCGTTTCGCCATCATCGAGGGCTACGGTCTGCCGACCAACATTGCCCGCATGGAGCGCGACCTCAAGCGCTACAAGATCGATTATGACGTATGGTTCCGCGAGTCCACCCTGCATGAGAGCGGCTATGTCAAGGAAACCATCGATATGCTGACCGCCAAGGGCGCGACCTACGAAACCGAGGACGGCGCACTGTGGCTGCGCTCGACCGATTTCGGCTGCGACAAGGACGACGTTCTGCGCCGCGCAAACGGCTTTTACACCTACTTTGCGGCGGATATTGCCTACCATCGCAACAAATTCGAGAAGCGCGGCTTTGACCGTGTCATCAATATCTGGGGCGCGGACCATCACGGCCATGTAAAGCGCTTGCAGTGCGCGCTGGATGCGCTCGGTCTGGACGGCTCGCATCGTCTGGAGATCGTGTTGATGCAGCTCGTCCGCATGATGCAGGGCGGCGAGGTCGTTCGTATGTCCAAGCGCACCGGCAAGAGCCTGACCCTGACCGACCTGCTCGACGAGATCCCGGTCGATGCAGCGCGTTTCTTCTTCAACAGCCGCGCAGCGGAAACCCAGATGGAGTTCGACCTCGACCTTGCCATCAAGCAGGATTCCGACAACCCGCTGTATTACGTTCAGTACGCGCACGCGCGTATCTGCTCCGTGCTGCGGAACGCACAGGAGAGCGGCATCGCGCTGCCGGATACCGACAGGACCGACCTGTCCGTGCTGACCGGCGCAGACGAGCGTCAGCTCGTCAAGCAGATCGCGCTGCTGCCCGAGGAGATCGTGCAGGCTGCTGTCAGCCGCGACCCGTCGCGCCTTGACAAGTACGCCGTTGCACTGGCGCAGCAGTTCCACCACTTCTACAACGCCTGCCGCATCAAGGATGCCGAGCCGGCGGTCCGCGATGCCCGTCTTGCCCTGTGTCTGGCGGCAAAGCAGACCATCGAGAACGTGCTGAAGCTCATCGGCGTAGAAGCACCGGAGTCTATGTAACGCATTTTGCATCGAACCGCGCACCCTGCACGGAGGAGAGCCTCTGAATGAAAAAATTAGCCAAAAGATTAGCGGCGCTGGCGATGACGGCGGCAATGATGACCGCCTCCGCCGGTGCGGTCACGCAGGACGGACAGAGCGAAACGTGGTTTGACGGTGTCTGGTCGCTCATCGATGCGTTCAGCATCAAGACCGAGCACGACCCTTACGTTCTGCAAAACTATATCAACAAATATCTGGAGAAGCATCCGGACGAGATATACGAGGTGCTCAATGACATCCTCTCCATGCTGGATACGCATTCCATGTACCTGTCCAGCGAGGAATACTCGCAGGGCTTCTCGACCTTAGAGGGCTTTGTCGGCATCGGTGTCGGCCTGACCGAAACCGAAAACGGTGTACAGATCGGTGAGGTGCTCAAATATTCCGCCGCCGAGGAGGCCGGATTGCAGATCGGCGACCTTATCGTCAAGATCGGCAAAGAGGATGCGACCAAGATGAACAACACCGAGGTCGCAGAGCGCTTGCGCGGCGAGGAGGGCACCTCGGTAACGCTGACCGTGCGCCGCTATGGCCGCGACATCACGGTCACCTGTGAGCGCCGTCAGGTCAACCGCGTATACGTTTCCAACAAGACCATGGCGGATGGCGTGGAGTACATCAAGATCAGCGCTATCGGCTCGCAGAACGACTGGTCGGCGTTTTCCGAGATCTGGGACAGCCTGCCCGCAAAGAACACCCGTGCGGTCATTCTCGATCTGCGCGGCAACGGCGGCGGCCTGATCGATGCGGCGCTCAAAATGGCGAACGCCATGACGCCCAAAGCCGATGCGGCGCTCGCCGGCGTGCGCTATCGCGATGATATGGGCGGTCTGGAGGAGAGCTATTCGACCGGCGGACTGCCGCTCAACAAGGTTGTCGTGCTGGTGGACGGCGGAACGGCCTCTGCGGCTGAGCTGCTGGCCGGCAGCCTGCAGGACAACGGCGTGGCGACTCTGATCGGCAGCAAGACCTACGGCAAGGGTCAGGGTCAGTTCCACATCGACCTTGTAAACGGCGACAAGCTGGTCATCACGACCTTAGAGCTCGAGCTGCCCAAGCAGGGCTGCTGGGAGGGTGTCGGCCTGACACCGGACATCCAGCTCGAGAACCGCAAAGTCACCGTCAACGCCGCAAGCCTCAAGCCGCTGGATACGAGCACGACTTTGCGCTTCGGCGACACCTCGGAGGCCGTTTACGCCATGACGGAACGGCTGGCGCTGCTCGGTCTTATCAGCGAGGCGACGAACACCTTTGACGGCGATGTGATGGATGCTGTCGCATCGTTCCGTTCGGCGTATGAGCTGCCCGCCGCGCTGTACGCTTCGCCGGATATGCTGAATGCACTCGACGAGGCCATCACCACGCTGAACGGCCAGACGTATCTGCTGGATGAGCAGCTCCAAACTGCACTCGAGATGTGCAAAATGGCGGCCGCAAAGCCGCAGCAGTACACCGTGCAGTCCGACGGCAGCTGGAAAGCAAAATAATCAACCAAAATCACACAATATGATCATCTTCTTGGGAGGAAGAACGACCTTGGATATTCCTTTATGTCAGTCCGAGCATAAACCGCAGCTTTTGCTGAACGATCCGGCGGCGCTGCCGCTGTATCACCGCGCACCCGATCATTTCGCAGGCGCACTCGCGCCGGATGCCGCCGCCTGTGACGCATGGGCGGAGGAGCTTTCACCGCTGCCGGTGGGTCTGGCGCTGGACTGCCCGCCCGAACCGGATGCGGAGCACTGCGACCGGCCCATCACCATGCACTACATCGAGCAGTGCAAGGAGGCGTTCCGTCCGCAGCTGCACGAGGATGCCGCGTTCTATTATCTGCGTAAGGCGCCGACCTTTCCGGCGCTGCGCGCCGCTGTGCTCGCACTGGGCGACCTGTGCGGCCGCACGGTCATCGCAGAGCTGAATGTGGGGGATGATGAGGGCCGTTTGCACGACGGCACGGACGTTCGCGCCGCTATCGGCGTATTGCAGCGCATCGGCGTTACGACGGTGCTGCTCACCGCCCACGACCCGGAATCGCTGACACAGGCGCTCGAGATCGCCGCGCCCTATGCACGGCTGTCGCTCGGCGTGTGCATGAATGCGGACTGGGTGCCGCAGACCACACTGTTCAACACCGAAGTCATCATGCCGGACGACACGGCGGCTTTCGTGCAGGCGATGGACAACGGTCTGCACTGCGAAACGCTGCCGCGTGACCACGACGACTTTATCTGCGCGCCGGACGGCACGCACGCGCACTTTATCGACCCGACCATCGACATTTCGGACGAGATCGAGTGCGGCCCGCATCTGGACGAGGACCTCATCGAGGCCGAGGACGATTCCGGCGCGTTCAAGCTGCTGCTGGAAACCGAGGACGACATTATCACGCTGGAGGAATCCCGCTATATGATCTCGCGCCCGCTGTGCCTGTGCGCGGAGTCCGCCGACCTGCTCGAGCAGGGACTGCGGGTATTTCCGGGCCTTGCGCTCTATGACGGAACGTGGGAGCAGGAGGAGGCAGTCATCTCCTATTTCGAAACGAAATACGGCATGATACGACTGTAAATATCAGCGCTGGCCGTTCGTGTCAGCGGAACATTATAGAGAGGCAGGGTAGAACCTATGGACTGGAGAGAAGTTACCATTTATACCACGACCGAGGGCATCGGGCCGGTGGAGGCGCTGCTGGAGGACAACGGCGTTGAGGGCTATGTGCTCGAGGATGCGGCGGATTTTGAGGAATTTCTCAAGGACACCGAAATTTACTGGGATTATGTAGACGAGGATCTCGTGCGCGAGAAGCGCGCACAGGAAACCTGTCTGAAGATTTATCTGCCGGACAGCGAGGAAGGCGCAAAGCAGTACGCCGACATCCGCGCGGCGCTCGAAAACCTCAAAGCCCGCGACGAGGAGCACGCATGGGGCCGTCTGTGCACGGAAACCGCGCTGACCCGTCAGGAGGACTGGGAATGGGGCTGGAAGCAGTATTTCAAGCCGTTCCCCGTAGGCAAGGGCTTTATGATCAAGCCCTCGTGGGAAACGGTTGAGGATCCGCAGGGCCGCCGCATTCTGGAGATCGATCCGGCCTCCTCGTTCGGCACCGGCAGCCACGACACCACGCAGCTGTGCATGATGGCGCTCGAGGATGCGGTAAAGCCGGGCGACAAGCTGCTCGATATGGGAACGGGCTCGGGTATCCTTGCTATCGCGGCGGCGATGCTGGGCGCGGATGTGCAGACCATCGTCGATATTGACGAGAACTGCCTGAAGACCGCGCACGAAAATGCGGAAAAGAACCATGTTGTCATCGGCAAGGGCCTGTGCGGCGATGCGCTGCGCGACCCGAAGCTCGCGGAGGACATTGGCGGCGGCTATGACATCATCGTGGCGAACATCGTGGCTGATGTCATCATCGGCATGGCGCCCATGTTCGCGGAAAAGCTGAGAGAGGGCGGCAAGCTCATCTGCTCGGGCATCCTCAACGAGCGCGCTGAGGAAGTACGCGCAGCACTGGAGAAAAACGGTTTTACCGTTCTTTCGCACGAAAAGAGTGACGACTGGAGCGCATTTGCCGCGAAAAAGTGATGCCGCCGGGAATACGGTGAAAGGTTTCACGGAATGTTCACTTGCCAAACGGCTGTTTTTTTGCTAAAATAAGAAAGGTTATCGGATTTATTATGCCTCGATTTTTTATCGATCAGCAGCCGGAGGACGGCGTGCTGACGCTTACCGGTGAAAATGCACACCATGCAGGGCGCGTGCTGCGCCTGCGCCCGGGCGAAGCCGTAACGCTGTGCGACGGCGCGGGTACCGACTTCGACTGCACGGTCGAAACCGTGGAAAAGGATGCGGTGGTGTGCCGCGTTCTCACCAGCCACGCGGCGGAAACCGAGCCGAAACAGAGTATCACGCTGTTTATGGCGCTGCCCAAGGGCGATAAGATGGAGTTCATCGTGCAGAAGGCGGTGGAGCTGGGTGTCAGCCGCATCGTGCCGTATCTGTCCAAGAACTGCGTTTCCCGGCCGGATAAGACCGACAAAAAGGTGGAGCGCTGGCGCAAGATCGCCTCGGAGGCCGCCAAGCAGTGCGGCAGAGGCCGTCTGCCCGAGGTAACGGCGGTCGTTCCCGTTCAGCAGGCCATCGAGCAGGCGGCGGAGAACGAAACGGCGCTGTTTTTCTACGAAAACGAGAAAAAGACCGGTCTGCACGATGCGCTTTCGAGCGGTGTCGGCAGCACGGTGTCGCTTATGGTCGGGCCGGAGGGCGGCTTCGATCCGGCGGAGGCAGAGGCCGCTGTGAATGCGGGCCTGCGGAGCGTTTCGCTCGGCACGCGCATCCTGCGGTGTGAAACCGCGCCGATTGCGGCGCTGGCGGCCGTGCTCTATGCCGGCGGCAATATGTAAAGGCACTGCGACAGTGCAAGGAAGAAATAAAGGGAGTGTTAAACATTGGCAAAAAATAATGTGGGTAAAAAGCCAATTTCTCAGGAAGAATATACCACCAATAAGGTGCTCACCGTGTTCAGCGTATGTCTGCTCGGCGTGCTGATCCTTATGGTGCTCGAGCGCCTGCTGGGTTACAGTAGCACCTGGAGCACGGGCATGATCGTCACCAAGGTACTGCTCGTTATCAGCGCTGCCGGCGCGGTATGTGGTCTGGTGCTGCTCGGACAGGAGCACGCAGGCAAGCGCAGCAGCGTGCGCCGCATCGTCTGCGGCCGCAATGTGCTCATCGCGAGCATCGTCGCCATCCTGTTCCTGACGGCCATCAATTACTACGGCACCATGCCCATCAAGGCGATGTACGTTATCCTGCCGGTGCTGGCGGTGTACTATCTGGTGTACCATTCCTATGCGCCGGAGTTTTTCCTCATCGCGCTGGATACCGGCGTGGGCGTTGCCGCGATGTGCGTGATCCATCGTGCGCTGAACTCGTCCAACCACGTTTCGCTGGCGTATGTGGCGCTGGGCGGCGCGGCTGTGCTGGCGGTCATCCAGATCGTGTGCGCGGCTTCTCTGCGCGGCAAAAAGGGTAAATTCACCTTCCGCGGCAGAAAGATCGACACCCAGTTCAGCAAGAACGCCTATACCATGCTCACCGTTACCCCGATCGTGATGGTCGTGCTGGCGGCAGCGGCGCTGTTCGCACCGACCCATGTGATGATCGAGCTGGGTGCGGCAGCAGCATATCTGTTCATCACTGCGGTGTACTACACGGTAAAACTGATGTAATGGCCTGCCGTCCGAAAGCTCCCATGCGGGAACCTTCTCCCTCTCGGGGTATAAAGACCGGCGCTATCCTTGCACGGCTTGTCGGCCGCGCTGCGCTGATGCACGCTCCCGGTTTTTATGGAATGCGCGCTGTCGCGCGGGATAATTTTGAACCGTATGTATAGACAAATATAAGCGGGCGGCGCAGCCGTCCGCTTTGTCATATCCACAGGAGGCGCGGGATGAAACGTTTTTTGGGCTTTGTGCTGACGATGGCGCTGCTGGGCGGCGGCGTGTTCTGGCTGCCGTATGTGCAGGCTGTGCCGGCGGAGAGTGTCTATCAGGCGGCGGCGCTGCTCACGCAGGAGGCGGAAAACGGCGGCAGCGGCATGACATTCCGCGATGACGGGCTGGATGCGGATGAGGTATACCGGGCGCTGGAGGCACAGTATCCTTACGCCTTTGCGCTGCACGCGGTAACGCGGCCCAACCATACCATCGAGCTGACACCCGAGGTATCGAGGCAGGCGCGGCAGGAGCAGGCGCGGGAATACGCCAGAGTGCTGGCGGCGGGCTCGATCTCGCAGACCATGACGGCCGAGGAAAAGCTGCGGGCGCTGCACGATATGCTCATCCGCCTGTGCGAATACGATGTGGATACGGCGGCGCTGGATACGCCGGACGGCGCGGCTGCACCGTTCGCGGCAGACGGTGCGCTGCTCGACCATAAGGCCGTGTGCGCGGGCTACGGCCGCGCATATGAGATGCTGTGCGAGGCGGCGGGCCTGAAAGTCATCTATGTGGCCTCTGAGGAGATGAACCACGGCTGGAACGCCGTGCGGCTGGGCGGCACGACGTATTACATCGACTGCACGTTTGACGATCCCATCCCGGACAGAGGCGAGTATGTGACCGACCGGTATTTTCTGCTGACAGCGGAGGAGCTGGCCGAAACCCACACATGGGATAAGGCATTCTATGAGCAGCTGCTCGACAGCATGGAGCAGACCGGAAAATAGCGGGAAAAACCGGCTCGAAAAATTTTTTTAAAAAAGTTTTGAGAAAAGTGTTGACATATCGGCGTTTATCGACTATACTAAACAAGTCGCCAGCGAACGGGCGATGAAATGGAAAAGGATATGGCGGTATAGCTTAGTTGGCTAGAGCGTCCGGTTCATACCCGGAAGGTCATTGGTTCAAGTCCAATTACCGCTACCACTTTTTTCTCTTGGCCCGTTGGTCAAGCGGTCAAGACACCGCCCTTTCACGGCGGTAACGGGGGTTCGATTCCCCCACGGGTCACCAGATGGAAGTTTAGCTCAGCTGGGAGAGCATCTGCCTTACAAGCAGAGGGTCACAGGTTCGAGCCCTGTAACTTCCACCAAGTTCAAGGCACTCACGAAAGTGAGTGCCTTTTCTTTTTGCCTGAGAGGAAATCAACCGCCTTTTCGGCACGCTGCTGTCCGGTGCACGCGAGGTGCGTGAGCGCTACGCCGTAACCGGGCGGCAGTCTTTTTCTCGGCACCCTTTTACTGGTGCACACGAGTTGCGTAAGCAATACGCCGTTGCCGGGCTGAGGATTTCGCCGCTTGCGAGCGGCGGGAGAACGGCGCTCCCGCGCGGGGCCTAAGAGGGCAGACAACCTACGGTTTTCCACCCTCTTAGGAAGCTCCCCTTTTCCCTTTTGGGATACCTCGGAGCGACGGAACGTTCCGTTCCTACTTAGAGGTGGGACCGAAAAAAGGAACGGCAGTACCGTTACCAGCTTGTAGGCCGCAAAGCGCCATTCCTTTCACAGCTACGCTCAAGCCGCTAAAGCTCTGCTACACCCAGTTACGCAAAACCCGTGCAATCTGCCGCGATAACGCCGCAACAGCGCAGAAAACGTGAGCCGATACCGTTCCTTTATGCGAGTTACCTATGAAGTAGAGCCGTAAGGCTCGTTCGCGAGGTTGCCAAGGGAAAGGTAGGAGTTCAAAGAGGGAGGGAAACCGTAGGTGTTCCTCCCTTTTTGCGCCCGCCGCGCGAGCGGCCCGTTCCCGCCGTCCGCAGACGGCGAAACTCCCCAGCCCGGAAACGGCGTATCGCTAACGCAACTCGGTTGCACCACAAAACGGCTGCCGAGGAAAGGGCTGCCGCCCGGTTACGGCGTATTGCTTACGCAACTCGTGTGCACCGGAGAACGGGCTGCCGCTGGATTGCGGTTAAATCCCGCCTGCTTCACACAAACTACGTTTGCGTTACTCCCGCTTATACGGTATAATATTACCTATTGGACAATCTTTCCGGAATCGAGGGAAATTATGCAACAAGTGACCCGAAAAAAGCTGGGTGCCGGGGTGAATCTCACCTGCATCACCACGCCGAAGTTCAAGCGGGCTGTGCTGCGCGCTATGCTGGTGCTGCCGCTCGGCGGCGAGGATGCCGCGCTGCGCGCGTGTCTGCCGCAGGTGCTGCGCCGCGGTACGGCCATGCTGCACGATATGCGGGCGTTCGGCACGGCGCTCGATGAGCTCTACGGCGCACGCATCGAGGCCGCTGTCCGCAAGGAGGGCGAAAACCTGTGCATCGGCTTTCTGTCGGACTGCATCGATGAAGCCTACGCACCGGGCGCGGACGGCCTGACCGCCGGTGTCATCGGTCTGCTGACCGACCTGCTGTGCGACCCGTATCTTCAGGACGGCCTGTTCTGTGCGGCCTATGTGGACGGCGAACGCGGCAACCTGATCGACCGCATCGCTTCGCTCAAAAACGACCCGCGCTCGTGGGCGCCGCGCCGTTTGAACGAAATTATGTGCGAGAATGAGGCCTATGGTCAGTCCGCGCTCGGCACGGCGGAGCAGGCGGCGCGCATCACGCCGGAAACGCTGTACGCGGCGTACCGCCGGGCGCTGCGCGAGGCGCAGGTGGAGTTGTTCTACTGCGGCACGATGCAGCCGGACGACATCGCGGCGCTGTTTGCGGCCACGCCGCTGGCTCAGCCGAGAGAGGGCACGCTGTATCAGCCGCACACAGTCGTGCAGGCACGGCCTGCCGGTCCGGTCCGCGAGGTCATCGAGGAGGCGCAGGTGACACAGGGCAAGCTGTCGCTCGGCTTCCGTACGGGCGGCGCGGCGCTCACCGAGGGCGATGCCCCGGCGTTCTGGCTGTTCCAGACCATCTACGGCGGTTCGACCAGCGCCAAGCTGTTCCTCAATGTGCGCGAGAAAAAATCGCTGTGCTACTATGCGAGTGCACAGTTCGTGGCTTCCAAGGGCCTGATGATCGTCAATTCCGGCATCGAGAACAGAAATTTCGAGGTCGCACGCGACGAGATCCTGCACCAGCTGGAGGTCTGCCGCACGGGCGGCATCACCGAGAGCGAGCTCGAGAGCGCCCGCAAAACGCTGGTGAACAGCTGGCGCACCATGCTGGACGACCCGCTCACGCTCGAGCGCTACTGGCTGGGACAGGCGGCTGCGGGTACGCTCGTATCGCCCGAGGCGCGCATTGACCAGATGGCCGATGTGGATCTTGCGCGTGTCATCACTGCCGCGCAGAACACGGCGCTCGACACGGTATTCTTTATGAAAGGGGCGGCACAATGACGAAAAACTATTCCGCCCTGCACGAAAAGGTGCAGATGCACACGCTGGAAAACGGTCTGCGCGTATGTTATCTGCCCAAGGAGGGCTTCAGTAAGACGTTTGCCATCCTCGCGACCGATTTCGGCTCGGTGGATGCCTCATTCACCTTTGAGGGCAAACGATACGACACGCCGGCGGGCGTGGCGCACTTCCTCGAGCACAAAATGTTCGAGGACGAGGACGGAAACGCGCTCCAGAAGTTCGCCCGCACGGGCGCGAGCCCGAATGCCTTCACCAGCCACACGATGACGGCGTATCACTTCTCCTGCACCGACCGGTTTGAGGAGAATCTGGAGATTTTGCTCAAATTCGTGTTCACGCCGTATTTTACGGATGAAAACGTGGAGAAAGAGCGCGGCATCATCGGTCAGGAGATACGCATGGTGGAGGACACACCCGGCTGGGAGGTGTTCGTCGGCCTGTATGAGGCGCTGTACCGCAATCATCCGGTGCGCGTGTCCATTCCGGGCAGCGAGGAGAGCATTTCGCACATCACGCCGGAGCTGCTGTATACCTGTCACCGCGCGTTTTACAGCCCGAAGAACATGGCGCTCGTGGTGTGCGGCACGGCGGATTTCGAGCAGGTCTGCCGCATGGCGGAGCAGCTTTCGCCGGGGGATGCGCCCGCGATCGGGCAGCGGCACTACGGCGAGCGCCGCACGGCGGTCAACGAGTCGGTCGTGACACGAAAAATGCAGGTCGCACTGCCGCAGATGATGGTGGGCTTCAAGGACGAACCGCTCCGCGTGGGCGAGAGCCGTCTGCGCCGCAGCCTGATCGGGGATCTGGCCGTTCGTATCGTGTGCGGCGATACCGCGCCGCTGTACGCCGAGCTGTACGAGAAGCGCCTGATCGGACGCGACTTTGATGTGGATTACAGCATCATCCCGGACGGCGCGTGCGCGATATTCAGCGGCGAGAGCCGCGACCCGGATGCCGTGCGTGCGGCCGTCGAGCGGGAGGTCGCGCGGCTGGCGAAGGAGGGCATCGAGCCCGCGCTGTTCACCCGCATGAAGAACGCGCTGTACGGAATGCGCCTGCGCGTGCTCGATGTGCCGGACTCCTATGCCCGGCAGGAGATCGCCGCGATATTCGCAGGCGAGCATTATGCGGACTTTGCGGCGCAGTTCGACACCATCACACCGGAGGATGTGCAGGCGGCGTATGCCTGCTGGTCGCAGCCGGAGCGGTCGTGTATGTCGGTGGTAGAGCCGAAATAAGGACAACAAGAGGGAAATCATCATGGAACACGCAATTTCATTTCCGGCGCTCGGCCTGAGCTTTGACATCAACCGGGTGGCCGTCAACCTGTTCGGCAAGGATATTTACTGGTATGGCATCATCATCTGTGTCGGCTTCGTGCTGGCGGCGCTGTATGTCAACAGGCGCACCAGCGAGTTCGGCATGACCTCGGATAATCTGGTGGACTGCCTGATCATTTGTGTGCCGGTCGGTATCGTCTGCGCCCGTATCTACTATGTGGCGTTCGAATGGGGATATTACAGCCAGCATCCAAACGAGATCATCGCCATCTGGAAAGGCGGCATCGCCATTTACGGCGCGGTGCTCGGCGTTGTGGCCGCGCTGGCGATTTACAGCCGGGTCAAAAGGCTGTCGTTTGCCAGCCTGTGCGATCTGGCGGCATTCGGTCTGCTCATCGGCCAGTGCATTGGACGCTGGGGTAATTTCGTCAACGGAGAGGCGCACGGCGGCGAAACCTCTCTGCCGTGGGGCATGAGCATTGACGGTGCGAACCCGGTTCACCCGACGTTCCTGTACGAGTCGCTGTGGAATCTGGTGGGCTTTGCCGCGCTGCATATCTACTCGAAAAAGCGCAGATTCAAGGGCGAGATGGCGCTGCTGTATGTGGCGTGGTACGGTCTTGGCCGCGCGTGGATCGAGGGCCTGCGGACGGACAGCCTGTATCTGGGTCCGGTGCGCGTGTCGCAGCTGCTCGCGGCGGTGAGCTTCATCGCGGCGGTCGCCGTGCTGGTGCGCCGGTATAACCGCATCAAGGTTGAGAAGGCGTTCTATACAGCGGATAAAACAGAAGAAAAAGGCGAATGATCGCCGACACATAAGGAGAGGAACAATATGAGTGCAGTAAGAATGGACGGCAAGGCGCTGTCCGCCAAGGTGCGCGGCAGCATTCTGGCGGAAACCGAGGCGCTGAAAAAGCAGGGCATCACGCCGGGTCTGGCGGTCATCATCGTCGGCAACGACCCCGCAAGTGAAATTTATGTCCGCAACAAGGAGCGCGCGTGCGAGCAGTGCGGCTTTTACAGCGAGAAGTACGCGCTGCCCGAGGAAACCACGCAGGAGGAGCTGCTCGGTCTGATCGCGCAGCTGAACGAGAGCCCGGCCATCTCGGGTATCCTGTGCCAGATGCCGGTGCCGAAGCACATCTCCGAGCAGGCCGTTATCGATGCCATTGACCCGAAAAAGGATGTTGATGCGTTCCATCCGGTCAATGTCGGCAAGATCATGGTCGGCAATTTCGATTTCGTACCGTGTACGCCGGCGGGCGTGATGGAGCTGCTCGACGAGTACAGCATTGATCCCAAGGGCAAGGAATGCGTGGTCGTCGGCCGCTCGAACATCGTCGGCAAGCCGATGAGTATGCTGCTGCTGCACCGTCACGGCACGGTCACCATCTGCCACAGCCGCACGCAGGATCTCGCGGAGGTCTGCCGCCGCGCGGATATTCTGGTCGCTGCTGTCGGCAAAGCGGGCTTCATCACGCCCGATATGGTCAAGGAGGGCGCGGTCGTTATCGATGTCGGCATCAACCGCAACGCCGAGGGCAAGGTCTGCGGCGATGTGGCTCCCGAGGTGATGGAGAAGGCCTCCTATATGACGCCGGTCCCGGGCGGCGCCGGCCCGATGACCATTACCATGCTGATGAAGAATACGCTCAAGGCGGCAAAGCTCCAGCACGGCATTCAGTAAACAAAAACCGCCCGTATCCGGGTTGACAATCCGGATACGGGCGGGTATACTAAAGATAACGAAAGGTGCTGCCGGTAGACGGTCAGCCCCTAAAATTGTGGAAAGAAGTAATCGCACATGTAGGAGTGTCGGCGGTTACTTCTTTTTTGTTCCTAAAATACGCTCAATGAGTACGAGTATCACTACAAGTATTACGAGATATTCCATAGAACCACCCCCTTGCAGGGGCAAGACTTAACCGCCTACCGCAGGCGCGGCAGCACCTTTCTTAACGACAAGTATAACAGAGTTCGACAGAATACGCAATATGGCATACTTGACAATCAAGGTGCGGGCGGGTATACTAAAGATAACGAAAGGTGCTGCCGGTAGACGGTCAGCTTCCTCAATGTGTCATATGAAAATGATCGCTATTTTTGGAAGGGTGGCGGTCATTTTCTTTTGCAAATCTGGATAATCAGAGAAGCAAAGGCAACGAGAAAACTCAGAAGCTGAAACAGTTCCGAATAATGTACCATTGCACTCACCTCCTCCCGTATATGATGGGATTGGGTGAGAAAGCATGATCGCCTACCGTAAAGCACAGCAGCACCTTTCTTAACGACAAGTATAACAGAGTTCGACAGAATACGCAATATGGCATACTTGACAATCAAGGTGCGGACGGGTATACTAAAGATAACGAAAGGTGCTGCCGGTAGACGGTCAGCCCCTAAAGAAAACGGAAGAAATAACCGCATTCATTTGGAGATGGTGGCGGTTATTTCTTCTTTGGTCCTAAAATACGCTCAATAAGTACAAGTATCACTACAAGAATTACGAGATATTCCATAAAACCACCCCCTTGCAGGGGCAAGACTTAACCGCCTACCGCAGGCGCGGCAGCACCTTTCTTAACGACAAGTATATCAGAAATCGACTGCCTTTGCAATCCCACCAAATTTCGGTGGGATTGTTTTTATTTTGTAAAGCAGAAAAGATTGACCTTTGTGCGGATTCATTCTATAATAAAACTAATCAGTTAACCGCAACATACGGTTTTATTACGTCAGGGGAGGACGAATGACAATGGATATGAAGAAACTTGCCGGCGATAAGGCGGCTGAGTATGTAAAGGACGGCATGGTAGTCGGTCTGGGCACCGGCTCGACTGCGTATCATATGGTAAATGCGGTAGGCGAGATGGTAAAGAACGGCCTGAAGATTCAGGCGATCCCGACCTCCAAGGCTACCGAGGCACAGGCCCGCGAGCTGGGCATCCCGCTGCTGACCATCGACGAGCTGGACCACGTTGATCTGGCCATCGACGGCGTAGACGAGATCGATCCGCAGTTCAACGCCATCAAGGGCGGCGGCGGCGCACTGTACCGCGAGAAGGTCGTTGCTTCCATGGCGAAGGAAGTCATCTGGATCATGGACGAGTCCAAGCTGGTGGACAAGATCGGCGCATTCCATCTGCCGGTCGAGATCGCACAGTACGGCTCGAAGCAGGCAATGGAGCGCATGGCCGCTTACGGCTGGAATCCGGTGCTGCGCGTGCGCGACGGCAAGACCTTTGTTACCGATAACGGCAACTTCATCGCTGATCTGCACCTCGGCGCAGGCTTCGATATTCAGGACGTTTACTCCAAGCTGACCGGTATGCTCGGTGTGCTGGAGCACGGCCTGTTCCTCAATATGTGCAAGCGCATGATCGTCGGCCACGCAAACGGCGAGGTCGAGGTCATCGAGAACCCGTCCAAGTAAGCGCGGCTGAAAGGCAGGAGAGATAAAATGGATCAGAATGATCGCTTCGGCCGCTTCGATCAGACGGATTTCAGCCGCTTTGAGAGCACGGGCGACAGGGACCGCAGCCCGTCCCGCAGCGGCGGCAGCAGCCGCTCCTCGGCGCGCCCGGTCCGCTCGGGTATGCGTATGGGCAAGGGCCGCCCGATGCGTAAGCCGGTCAAGATCAACTACCGCCTGATGCTGTGCGCGGCAGTGCTGGTTTTTGTCGTGCTTACAATCATCTTCGGCGTGCTTTCGTCCTCGCGCGGCAAAAAGATCACCGAGCTGAACACCCAGATCGAAACGCTGACGAAGGACAAGGATTCGCTGTCGGCACAGATCGGCACGCTGACGCAGGAGAACCAGACCCTTCAGACCAGCATCACTGCAACGCTGCCCGCACCCAAGACGGCTGAAACGAACAGCATCGTGGACCTGATCCCGATTCTGAACGACGGCATCTATGTGGTGCAGAGCACCGGCTCGCAGCTGCGCTATCTGAACGTGCCCTCGGGCTATCTGCAGGACAAGCTCGGCGAGTACCGCGACGATGCCTCCGGCTATGCCGCCGCAGACGGCGATGCGCCCATCTGCACCTATTATGTGCTGTTCACCGACTGCGTGATCGGTCTGGCGGACGGCAACACCGGCTTTGTCAGCGCGGACCGCACCGCGACCGGCACCAAGACCACCACACCGGACGGTTTCTACGATTTTGTAGCATCGTTCTTCAGCAACAGCACGGCTGCTGCTTCGTCCGGCACGACGGACTCCGGCACGGATGCAAATAACTGAAAAAATTTCAGAAAAATCAGAGGCATGGGCTTGACAGTCCGTGCCTCTTGTGTTATGCTATGAGAAGCCGCATTGTGCATAGGCTTTGTTAAGTGTGCATCAAACGATGTGCCGCCGTGCCAAGCGTGACTCTACAACGAAAGAGAGGGAAAACATATGTATGCCATTCTGAAAACTGGCGGCAAGCAGTACAAGGTATCTGAGGGCGACGTTATCTACGTTGAGAAGCTCGGCGTGGAGGACGGTGCTACTGTATCCTTTGACGAGGTTCTGGTAGTAGGCGAGGGTGATTCCATCACCGTAGGCGCTCCTTACGTTTCCGGCGCGGTTGTAACCGGCACGGTTGAGAAGACCGGCAAGGGCAAGAAGATCAACATCTTCAAGATGAAGCCGAAGAAGGGTTATCGCCGTCGTCAGGGTCATCGTCAGCCGTACACCAAGGTGACCATCGCGTCCATCAAGGCGTAAGGCCGTGACCAAAGTCACTTTTTCGTCGCGAAAGGGAGCGATCCTTTCGGTGGACATCCTCGGCCACGCGGGCTACGCGGAGGAAGGGGAGGACATCGTCTGCGCGGCGATCTCCAGTGCGGTCATGCTGACCCATGCGCTGCTGTACGATGTGCAGCATATCCCGGTCGATACTCTGATCGAGGACGACGGCGCGCATATCCGCATCACTCTGCCGGAAAACGGCATGGAACGCGGACAGGACGCACTCTGTGCCCTGAAACTGCATTTTTCCGAACTGGAACAAAACTATTCTGATTTCTTGAACGTAATGGAGGTGCAAGCAGATGCTGAAGATTAGCTTACAGTTTTTCGCTCATAAAAAGGGCGTTGGTTCGACCAAGAACGGTCGTGATTCCGAGTCCAAGCGACTGGGTGTAAAGCGTGCAGACGGTCAGACCGTACCGGCAGGCAACATCCTGGTTCGCCAGCGCGGCACCAAGATCCACCCGGGTGTGAATGTTGGCCGCGGTAAGGACGACACCCTGTTCGCAAAGGTTGAGGGCGTTGTTCGCTTCGAGCGTCTGGGTAAGGACCGCAAGCAGGTTTCCGTTTACCCGCAGTAAATTCGAACAAAACACAAATCCCAGACTTTGTCTGGGATTTTGTTTTAGAATGTAACTTTTAGAGTGTAAACTATATGTGAAAGGAGGACTACACTTGTTTATTGATATTGCAAAAATCAAGATCGTATCCGGCAAGGGCGGCGATGGCAAGGTCGGCTTCCACCGCGAGAAATACGTTGCGGCGGGCGGCCCGGACGGCGGTGACGGCGGTCGCGGCGGCTCTGTCATCTTCAAGGTGGATGATAACCTGTCCACACTGCTGGATTTCCGCTACAAGAAGAAGTACGTTGCAGCTCCCGGTGAGCCGGGCGGCGGCAAGCGCTGCAAGGGCAAGGACGGCGCGGACCTCGTTATCCGCGTACCGCGCGGCACCATCATCCGCGACCAGAAAACCGGTCAGGTGATGAAGGATATGTCCGACAACGAGCCGTTCGTGGCGGCAAAGGGCGGCAACGGCGGCTGGG
Source organism: uncultured Agathobaculum sp. (assembly GCA_934504345.1). GTDB lineage: Bacteria > Bacillota > Clostridia > Oscillospirales > Butyricicoccaceae > Agathobaculum. The sequence continues at coordinate 33,887 of CAKSVR010000006.1, forward strand.
GAAACACCCACTTTGCAACGCCGACCCGTCAGGCGCCGCGTTTCGCCAAGCCGGGTCTGCCGGGCGTGGAGCGCGACATTATCCTCGAGCTCAAGCTGCTGGCCGATGTCGGTCTGGTCGGCTTCCCGAATGTCGGCAAGTCCACGCTGCTGAGCATGGTTTCGGCCGCGCGTCCGAAGATCGCCAACTATCACTTCACCACGCTCGTGCCCAATCTCGGCGTGGTTTCCGTGGGCGAGGAGCAGAACTTCGTTATGGCGGATATTCCGGGCATCATCGAGGGCGCGAGCGAGGGTGCGGGCCTCGGCCACGACTTCCTGCGCCATATCGACCGCTGCCGTCTGCTGCTGCATCTGGTCGATGCGGCGGGCAGTGAGGGCCGCGACCCGATCGACGACATCGAGAAGATCAACGCCGAGCTGGCCGGTTACAGCGAGTTTCTGGCGGCGCGCCCGCAGATCATCGTTGCCAACAAGACCGACCTGCTGGGCGACGACCGTGAGCCGGTCGAAAAGATTCGCAAGTACGCGGAGGAGCATGGTTTCCTGTTTGCGGAGCTGTCTGCGGCGACCAATCAGGGCGTGAAAGAGCTGATGAACCTGACCTGGCACGAGCTCCAGCAGCTCCCGCCGGTATTCGTGTACGAGCCGGAGTTCGTCGAGGTCGAGGATAAGGCCGCGACCGAGAACGACTGGGCTATCGAGCGCGACGGCGAGGCCTACGTTGTCACCGGCGCATGGGTGGACAAGATCATGGGCTCGGTCAATATCGACGACTATGAATCCCGTCAGTATATGGACCGTATGCTCCAGTCTGCCGGCATTTATGCCAAGCTGGAGGAAATGGGCATCGAGGAGGGCGCTCCGGTCGTTATCGGAGAGTTCGAGTTCGAGTACGTTTACTAAACTGGATGAAAGAGGACCTTTGGGTCCTCTTTTTTCATATCGTGCGGTTGATTCAGAGTGAAGAGAACGTGCGGGAGCAGCATAATGCAACATCACTAAAAAATTATATCGTTCTATATTCAACTCGCTGAAATAGTGCTATAATAAGAGCACACTGCACAAAAGGGGAGCTGAAAAACTGTGCAATCACAAAGGAACGATAAAACAATCTATCTCCTGCTGGCGCTGACGACTGTTCTCTGGGGCAGCCTGTACACGGCCAGCAAGGTGCTGCTGGATGTCATCCAGCCGTTTACGCTGCTGTGCCTGCGCTACATCATCGCGGCCATCGCCATGACCATCCTCCAGCGCACGCGCAAGCCTGACCCGAATGGCAAGCCGCGCAGGATCAAAGGCGGCGACTGGAAATTCGTCATCATGTTCGGCCTCGGCGGCTATGTGCTGTCCATCGGCTTGCAGCAGTACGGCACCAAGCTGGCGGGCGCATCGCTGGCTTCGCTCATCAACTGCATGAACCCGATCGCCATCTGCTTTTTCGCTGTTCTGCTGCTGCATGAGCGCATGACGACCAAAAAGGTCGTCTGCATCGCCAGTGCTGTTGCGGGTGCGGTGTGCATCGTCGGCGGCGATGCGGGCGGCGGACATATTCTCGGCATCGCACTGTCGCTCGGCTCGGTGCTGACTTGGAGCGCCCTGAGCGTGTTCATGCGCTCGTTCTCGCAGAAATACGATGCGCTGACTGTCACCACCTGCGGTATCTACGTTGCCGCCATCGCCACTGTCCCGCTGATGGTGCGCGAGCTCATCACCCACCCGGAAATGGATTTCCTGCACGCAAAATACATCCTTGTGCTGTTGTATGTGGCGATCTTCTGCACCACTATCCCGCATTCGCTGTGGAACTACTGCCTGTCCCGCGCGGAGGCGAGCACCTGTTCTCTGTTTTACCCCATCCAGCCGCTCACCTCGATGGTGCTGGGTGTGCTGCTCCTGCATGAACACATGACCGTCGGTTTTCTCGTCGGCGCAGCGCTTATTGTGTTCGGTGTGCTGTACTCGACCTTGGGCAAAGAGAAAAGCTAAATTTTGCGGTTGCAGAACTGTGTTCAGAGTGAAGAGTGGAGAGTGAAGAGAACGTAACGATGAACGTTCATTACATCCCATGGGAGGCAATCCATTCCTTAACGAAACAATTTGGGCGACACGGTTGTGCCGCCCTTTCTCCTTGTCAACCGTCAGACCGCAAAAACCATGCAATCTGCCGCGATCACGCCGCGGAATGGTCGGCCGATGGCCGACCCTACGGAAAACGGAAGCCGATACTCGTTTCTTTATGCGAGTTACCTACGAAGTAGGGCCGTCAGGCCCGTTCGCGAGGTCGCTCAAAAGGGAAAGTTGGAGTCCCAAGAGGATAGAAAACCGTAGGTTGTCTATCCTTTTGGCCCCGCGCGGGAGCGCAAAATTCTGCGCCCGCTTATTGACAAGCGCACCGCTTCTCCCGTATAATAAAATCAGTCGAAAATAAGGAGATGGGCGGATATGCTGTGGAAAAACCGACCGTGCGGCGTATTTGCCGACCCATCGCTCCAACTTGTGTAATTTAAGGTAATACCGCATAATTGAACAAGAGTGATTTGCGAGTAAATTTTGCGTGCTGACGAGGCACAGTTTTGCGGTAATACTTGATGTATTACCGTGAAACTGCAACAAAGTCAGAACACAAAATTTCCGCAAAGCACCGCCGCTTTAATTGTGCGGTGTTACCTTAAGGACCTCCTGCCCGCAAAAACGGCAGCCGGTCCCTTTTTTTAGGAGGAAACAGATATGATCGAAAACTGGAATGACGTCCAGATCGTGCCGGAATTCTGCGATCAGGGCGTGGATTGCTACCGGCTGGAGGGAGGGAGCTTCCTCAACGAGTATTACATCGTTTCCGAGGCGGAAACCCGCAAGCTGATGAACCATCCGGAGGTCGTCGGCTACGAGGTGTACGCTTCGCTCGTGACCGCGACTTCGCAGATGATGTACTACCTCAAGGAGCAGAAGAAGATCACCTCGGCGAATATCCTGTCTATCCTGCGCGGCGCACTCAACTATCCGCTCGAGGAGAGCTGCTACAAGGAGCACATCCGCGTGCATGACATCAGCTTTATGTCCAGCGAGCGCGTGTTCGGTGAGAATGATGAAATGTCGCTCGACATCAAATACTGCAAGCTGACCATGGTGCCCAACAGCACGCTGATGATCGGTGATATTATCGCCTCGGGCGAAACGCTCGTGCAGTGCCTGCGCTACGTCACCGACTATTACCGCAAGCAGGGCGCGAAGCTGCGAAACATCCTGCTGTTCACTATCGGCGGTACGCAGGGCATCGAGATCCTGGAGAACCTGACCAAAGAGATCCGTACCTACTGGCCGGACTTCGAGGGCTTCATCACCGTCTATTACGAGGGTGTGTTCAGCTGCTACGAGGAGGGCAACAAGGGCGTTTCCGGCATCAACCGTGCGCTCATCGACTTCTACTGGAAGGGCGGCATCATCGCGCCGGAGTTCCGCCGGCAGACCCTGTCCATGCAGAATCCCATCTTCGAGAAATGCACGATCTACGACGGCGGCGCGCGCCGCTACGAGATCCACGAGCACATCGAGGAAGTGCTGGAGTTCTGGAACGGCATCCTTGAGCGGGCTGATACGATCGACAAGCAGGCGCTGCTGGAGGAAAAGCTGGGCCATTCTCTGCCCATCTCGTATGAGGACTGGGTAAAGGACTGTCACTACGAAAAGCTGGACGAAAAGCAGACACGCTGGCTGTATCAGCAGGAGCGCGGCTTTGTCGAGAGCCTGCGCGGCATCTCGCTGGAGGAGATCGCACGCCAGCGCATCGATGAATTCACCTCGACACTGAAGAAGTATATCCTGTAATATTTAAGGCAACACCGCACAATTAAAGCTGCGGCTCCTTGCGCAGGCTCCGGTCGCGCTGCCGCGGCGCTTTGTGAAAATTTTACGTCCTGACTTTGTTGCGATTTCACGGTAATACAGCAAGTATTACCGCAAAATCGCGCCTCGTCAGTACGCAAAATTTATGCACAAATCGCTCTTGTTCAATTATGCGGTATTGCCTTAACACGAAAAAAGGGGAAAATCAATGAAAAAGGACAATACGCCGGTCGATATTGACTTTGCGGAGGCGGCGGTGCCGCATTATGCCCGCCGCGGCATCGTGACGATGTTCATGATCATGCTGGGCTTCACGTTCTTCTCGGCCAGTATGTGGGTCGGTCAGGAAATGGCCGATGGACTGGATTTTGGCGGCTTTATCACTTCCATGATCATCGGCGGCATTATTTTGAGCCTGTACACCGGCCTGCTGGGCTATGTCGGCGCGGAAACCGGCATGAGCCTTGACCTGCTGGCACGCAAGGCGTTCGGCCTCAAGGGCTCGTACCTGCCGAGCGCGATGATCTCGTTCACGCAGATCGGCTGGTTCGGTGTCGGCATCGCCATGTTCGCGATCCCGGTCGCAAATGAACTGCTCGGCGGCAGCACGACGGCGGAGTGGGTGCTCGTTATCATCGCAGGTGCGTGCATGACGGCCTCGGCCTACTTCGGCATCAAGTCGCTGACGGCCATCAGCTACATTGCGGTGCCGCTGGTCGCTGTTCTGGGCACGGTGGCGATGGTAATGGCGGTCAAGCGCGGCGACGGCACGATGATCGACCAGTTCGCCAAGTCGAGCGGCACGCTGACGGTCATCGGCGGTGCGGGTCTGGTCATCGGCTCGTTCGTTTCGGGCGGTACGGCGACCCCGAACTTCTCCCGCTTCGCCCGCAATGGCAAGGTCGGCGCCATCACGACCGTTATCGCGTTCTTCATCGGCAACTCGCTGATGTTCTTCTTCGGCGGTATTTCGTCGGTTTATGTCGGCGGCAACGACATTTTTGAGGTCATGATCAACCTCGGTCTGTTCTATCTGGCAATCCTGGTGCTCGGCCTCAATATCTGGACCACCAACGACAACGCGCTGTATTCGGCGGGTCTGGGTCTGGCGAACATTTTCGGCCAGAAGAAAAAGACGATGGTGCTCATTTCCGGCATTGTCGGCACGGTGCTGTCGGTCTGGCTGTACTGGAATTTCACCGGCTGGCTGAATATCCTCAACTGCACGCTGCCGCCGGTCGGCATCATTCTGGTGCTCAGTTTCTTTATGCACCGCGAGCAGTACAAGGACGTTGCGGTGACGGAAAATGTCAACTGGTTTGCCGTTCTCGGCGTTGTGGTCGGCGCGGTCGTGGCCAATATCGTACCGTGGGGTATCGCATCCATCAACGGCATGGTGGTCGCAGCGGTGTGCTATCTGCTTGGCAGCAAGGCCAAGGCAACACCGCACAATTAAAGCTGCGGCTCCTTGCGCAGGCTCCGGTCGCGCTGCCGCGGCGCTTTGTGGAAATTTTGTGCTCTGACTTTGGCTTCGGTTCCTTGCGCGAGTTCCGTCCGCGCTGCCGAGATTTTTTGCAATACGTCAAGTATTGCTGCAAAACCGCGCCTCGTCAGTACGCAAAATTTACTCACAAATCGCTCTTGTTCAATTATGCGGTATTGCCTTAAAAAACTGAAAATGGTGAGAGAAAGGGCAGGCTGTCGCGAAACCACGGTTTCGCCGACAAGCAGGAACGGACCGTGGGCCGTTCCAAAGTCGTCCGAAAGTTCCTGTATAGAAACTTTCTCCCTCTCAGGGTATAAAAACCGGCGCTATCCTTGCGCGGCTTCTCGGCCGCGCTGCGCTGGTACACGCCCTGCCTTTTTATGAATTTGCACGGCAAATTCTATTTCATGCGCGCTGCCGCGCGATAGGATAAAATTGGTTCAATACCGACTTTTTCGACAAACTGAAAGGGCGTTCCCGGCGGGAACGCCCTTTTTGCACAAAACTTGTACACAGGCTGGGGATAAGTTCTGTGCACAAGCCGATAAAAAAATCCACTGGTGTAATTTTCATATGCAGGAACAGATTGTCCGGCCGGTTTTTCTACATGAATTGCACGGTTTCAGTAAATACTACCACTATCGCAACAGAAATTCCGAAAATGGGAGGCGGAAATACGATGAAAGCAACCGGAATCGTGCGCCGGATCGACGACCTCGGCCGTGTCGTTATCCCGAAAGAGATCAGGCGGACACTGCGGATTCGAGAGGGTGACCCGTTAGAGATCTACACCGACCGGGACGGTGAAGTGATCTTCAAGAAATACTCTCCGATGGGAGAGATGGGCGCGCTGTCGGCCGAGCTGTCGGAGGCGCTGGCGCGCACGGCGGGCATGAGCTGTGCCATCTGCGACCGCGATGCGGTGATAGCGGCGGCGGGCGGCGCGAAAAAGGATGTGCTGGAGAAGAATATCTCGGCGGAGCTGGAGCAGCTGATGGAAAAGCGCCTGAACTACGAGCGCGAACCGTCGGATGCACCCGATGTGCTGCTCTGCGCGCAGGACAGCTATGCGGTGGTGACCGCGGCGCCTATCATCACGGACGGCGATGTGAGCGGCTGTGTGGCGTTCGTCAGCGAAAAGGAGGACGAGCACGCGGACGAGGTGCTGCTCAAGCTGTGCCAGTCGGCGGCGCAGTTTTTGTCCAAACGCATTGCAGTGTGAAAGGAGAGTATCACCATGCACAAGCATAAAGAACGTGAGCCCAAGGCATTCCCGCAGTACGACGACGCGGCGCATATCGACTCGGCAGCGGTGGCCGAGCTGCCGCCATGGGAGCAGCGGCGTGAGCCCAAGGGCGACCCGTCTGCGACAGCGTATACGGAGAAATACTGTGAGGGTCAGCAGAAGTGAAAAATGGCGGAACGATATACTATCGTTCCGCCGTTTTATGTTCGGTCAAATCATGTATTCGATGGTATTTTCCGCGGTCAGCCGGGTCTGGTCATTGAACAGCAGGATGGCCTCGCGGGTGTCGATCTCACCGAGGGCGTATACCTCGTGGGTTTCGCGCTCGAAACAGGCGCGCGGCACGAGGCGGTTGTATTCGCACGGGTGTTTGTACACCATGCGGATGCCGTCTGTATCGAGCGGGCGATCGAGATAGTACGGGTCGAACACGCGCACCATGTCGTTCTCATCGATGCCGGTGAGCGTGACATAGTGTTCGCCGTCAAAGTGCAGGCGCACCACGGCCGCGCCGCCGCAGCGGAGCGCATCGCGCAGACGGCTGTTCTGCCCGAAATTGACCGCCGGGCCGGAGAGATACTGCGTGGAGATGTGCAGGCGGCCGATCCTGCCGAAGCCGTTCAGCCAGTTGCTGAGGAACATCATCGCCGCACAGGAGGTGCCGCTCTTGCCGCTCACGCCGTCCGAGCCGTAGCAGTCCAGACAGTACAGCATGATGTTTCGCACGGCCTCGGGCGGGATGTCCTCGCGCTCGAACAGGAACGCAAGTGCATTGAGCATGGAGGTCGGGCCGCAGTCATATTCGGAAAGCTGGTAGCGCAGCGGATTTTTCATGGAGTGGGCCTTCTTTCTCGGTATTCCTACTGAATTACTATATATAGTAAAGTCAATGCCGGCCAATGTCAATACAAATTTGCGAAAATGGTATATTCATGGTATGATAGAGGGACTTCCCACCCACAATAGAGGGGAAAGGGGAGAAACAGCATTGCTAAAACTGGTTCATGCGAGTAAAATATATGGTAAGAGCGGCGTGTGTGCGCTGAATGCGGTCGAGTTGACCGTGCAGAGCGGCGAATATGTGTCGATAACCGGCGCCTCCGGCTCGGGAAAGAGCACGCTGATGCACATTCTCGGGCTGCTGGACAGCCTGACGGGCGGGGAATATCGACTCGACGGCGCGGAGGTTTCCGGGCTGCCGCCCAAAGCGCGGGCGCAGCTGCGCGGCGAGAAGATTGGGTTCGTGTTCCAGCAGTTCCGGCTGCTGGCGGGCATGACGGCGCTGGAAAATGTTGCGCTGCCGCTGGCCTTGCAGGGTGTGCCGCGTGCCGAGCGCCTCGAGCGGGCCGAAGCGCTGCTGGCGCAGGTCGGACTGGCCGAGCGGGCGAACCACCGTCCGCATCAGCTTTCGGGAGGGCAGCAGCAGCGGACAGCCATTGCGCGGGCGCTGGTGACAGAGCCGTGTGTGATTCTGGCGGACGAGCCCACAGCCGGGCTTGATCCTGCCGCCGCAGACAGCGTTCTGGCGCTGTTCGACCGGCTGCACCGGGACGGGCACACGCTGGTGCTCATCACGCATGATGAGCGGGCGGCGGAGCGCGCCGCGAGGAGGCTGTTTTTGGAGAACGGGCGCCTTTTTGCAGCGAAACAGAACTGAGATTTGCAAATCCGTTTTAGGAAACGGGAACGTGCCGCACGCGTGGCGGGCGCACAAGAGGGTAGACAACCTACGGTTTTCCACCCTCTTGTGAATCACCCCTTTTCCCTTGATTCCTAAGCCGGCGCACGGAACGGCTACGCCGTTCCTATTTGAGCTCGGGACCGAAAAAAGAGAACGGCAGTACCGTTACCGGCTGATAGGTTCGGCTTAACGCCGCCCATTCCTCTCTCGGCTGCGCTCAAGCCGTTAGAGGTCTGCTACACTGCCTTTACGCAAAACCCGTGAAATCTGCCGCGATAACGCCGCATCAACGCAGGAAACGTGAGCCGATACCCGTTCCTTTATGCGAGTTACCTATGAAGTAGGGTCGTAAGACCCGTTCGCGAGGTCGCCGAGGGAAAAGGGGAGCTTCCTAAGAGGGTGGAAAACCGTAGGTTGTCTACCCTCTTAGGCCCCGCGCGGGAGCGCCGTTCCCCGTTTCCCAAACGGTGTGTCAAACCGTACTCTGCAAACCGAAATCAAACAAACCCACCCGGGTTTTCCCATAAAAAAGAGGAGGAAACGAAAATGGACCGTCGGGACAAAACAAACTACTACCTCGACATGGCGCAGGTCGCGCTCGAGCGCGGCACCTGTCTGCGCCGCAACTTCGGCGCGGTCATCGTCAAGAACGATGTCATCGTATCCACCGGCTACAACGGTGCGCCGCGCGGCCGCGCGAACTGCATCGACATCGGCACCTGCATCCGTCAGAAGATGGGCATTCCGCGCGGAGAACGCTACGAGTTCTGCCGCTCGGTGCACGCGGAGATGAATGCCATCATCGCCGCACCGCGCGACCAGATGATCGGCGCAACGCTGTATCTGGTCGGCCGTGATATGTCCACGGGCGAGATCATGGCGGATGCCAACTCCTGCACAATGTGCAAGCGCCTTATCATCAACGCGGGCATCGAAAAGGTGGTCATCCGCCGCGATGCCGATACATACGACATCGTAAACGTGCACGACTGGGTGGAGAACGACGACACCCTCGGCAGCAGCATGGCATACTAAACAGACACCGGAGAGAGAAAAAACTATGTCAGTATTCGATATTTTCAAGAAGTTGGATGAAGAAAAAGCCGCAAAAGCGGCGCAGCCCATTGAGTGGCTCGTGGTCGGTCTGGGCAATCCGGGCGCAAAGTATGACAACACCCGCCACAATGCGGGCTTCCGTGCGCTCGAGGGCTACTGCGCCCGCAGCGGCCAGAAGATCGACCGCATGAAGTTCAAGGCGCTGGCAGGCGAGGGGATGCTCGGCGGCAAGCGCGTGCTGTTCCTCAAGCCGCAGACGTTCATGAACCTGTCGGGTGAAGCGGTGCGCGATGCGGCCTCGTTCTATAAGATCCCGCCTGAGCACGTTATCGTGCTGTCGGATGATGTGTCGCTCGATGTGGGCACGCTGCGCGTACGCGCGAAGGGCTCGGCAGGCGGTCAGAACGGCCTGAAGAACATCATTTACCATCTTGGCAGCGAGGATTTCCCGCGCGTTAAGATCGGCGTGGGCAAAAAGCCGCGCCCGGATTACGACCTTGCGGCATGGGTGCTGGGCAAATTCCCGGCGGAGGACCAGAAAGCCATCGACAAGGCGTGCGAGGATGCGGTGAGCGCCGCTGCGTGCATCATCGCGGAGGACTGCGCCGCCGCCGCACAGAAATTCAACGGAAAACGTATCTAAGGAGCTGGTTTGGATGAAAACCGCAGTAGTTTACTATTCGTTTGGCGGAACGACCCGGTCGTATGCCCGCGCGGAGGCCAAGGCGCGCGGCGCAGATCTGATCGAGCTCAAGCCGCGCCGTCCGTACAACCTGATGAGCGCATTCGTGCGCGGCTGTCCCGAGGCGATAAAGCAGAAAGGCGTTTCGCTGGACGGGATGCCGCTGTTCGTCGGCTACGACCGCGTGGTGCTGATGGCGCCGGTCTGGGCGGGCTATCCCGCGCCGCCGTTCAACAGCGCGGTCGAGCTGCTGCCGCCCGGTACGGAGGTCGAGGTCGTGCTGGTTTCCGGCAGCGGCAGCAGTGAGAAGAGCAAGGCGAAAGTGCGTTTGCAGATCAAAAAACGCGGCTGTACGCTCACGGCGCAGCGTGACATCCGGGCCAGCCGATGAGCGGAAAGGATATGCGATGAAAGGATATACCTATGTGCTCCGCTGTGCGGATGATACGCTGTACTGCGGCTGGACGAACGACCTCACGGCTCGGCTGGCGGCGCATAACAGCGGAAAAGGTGCGAAATATACGCGCGGGCGCGGTCCGGTGACACTGGCGTACAGCGAAATGTACGACACACAGAGCGAGGCCATGCAGCGCGAGGCAGCCATCAAAAGGCTGACAAGGCCGCAGAAGCAAGCGCTCATCGACAGCCAGAGCGGCGGTGAGCTGCTCACGGTTTACGATGAGGACGGCCGCGCCTGCGGAGAACGCCCGCGGGCGGTCGTTCATGCACAGGGGCTGTTCCACCATGTGTGCCACCTGTGGGTGGTCGGTGTGCGGGACGGCGTGCGCGGCCTGTGGCTCCAGCAGCGGCAGTTCGATCGGCCGCTGTTCCCGGGCGGCTTTGATCTGACCTCGACCGGCCATATCGATCCGGGCGAAACGCCGCTGACAGGCGTGCTGCGCGAAGCGCGGGAGGAGAGCGGCCTGCACCTGACGGAGGCTGATCTGACCGATGGCGGCAGTTACCGTCAGCGCTATGTGCGCGGCGAGGGAAACGGCTTTGACGATGAGCTGGCGTATACATTTCTGGCGCGTATCGACGGCATTCCGCCGTTCCGGCCCGGCCCAGAGGTCGCGGAGATGCTGTTCGTGCCGCTGGCGGATTTTGCCGCCGCACAGGAGCAGGGCGCATCGCTCACCGGCCTGACACCGGACGGGCGCACGATGGAGATGCCGAACGAAGCCCTCTGCTGTCTGCACACCGAGGAGTGGCAGGGCGCGAAACCGCGCATCGAAGCACTTTTTGACTGAAAAGAACAGCCGCCTCCCACTTGACAAGGGGAGGCGGCTGCCTTATAATATCAGTATGATGACTGCTTGCTGCGAACAAGCGGTCGTTCCGATTCAAGTTTATAGCTTGTGGAAACGCCGCTTGGTTTACGCTGAGCGGTTATTTCTTTTTATACTCGAGGCATAATCCGATGATCCCAACGATCAACAACCCGAACTGAATAAGATCGGAATAAGTAACCATGGTATCACCTCCGTTCCGGAGGAACAACCTGTCATCTTACTGATAAAAATATTCTATCAGTGTTTATGGAATCCGTCAATAAAAAACAGAAAATCCGCTGCATAAGCAGCGGATTTTGCTTTTTTCACTTATTCAGTGCGCCGATCACGATATTCACGACCAGACAGACCGCCGCAGCGACGGCATAGATCGTGGCCTGCTGGCGGCAGGACTTGGCCTTAGGATCGTCCTGCTTGTTCTCGTACTCACTGCGTCCGCAGATGCGGCCGTAGCGGATCTGCTGGAGAACGTTCAGCGCGGCGAACGCGGCGAACAGCAGCAGGAGCAGGCGCTGGATGGTCAGTACCATATTAGTGAACGAGGTTCAGGATGATGGCAGCGATGACGAAAACAACGCCGACGATCGAGGTCAGGCGGGCAAAGATGCGGTCGGATGCGCTGGCCTTGCCGGAGCCGTAGAAAGTATCGGCCGAGCCGGAAACAGCGCCCAGACCCTGCTGTGCACCGTGCTGGAGCAGAACAACAACGATCAGGAACAGGCTTGCAACGATCATCAGGACCGAAAGAGCGATTTGTGCGGTAGTCATAGGGTAAATTCCTCCACTGATTCAAATTTTCCGGGATCGCGCATGGATTGGATGCGCGCAATATGCGTACATGATACTATATCATATTAAATGCGGTTTTTCAAGAGGTATTCCGCAAATTGCGGGCGAAAATCTGCATCAGAGAAGCGGCTGAACGATATTTTTCAGCGCATCGCCCATGCGGTTGGTGTGTACCTTGTGTGTGCCGAGATCGATGACCGCCATGCGGACGGACGACCAGCCGTGCTTGCCGCCCTCGAATCGGCGTTCATCGGACAGCTTTTTGAGCTTTTTGAGCGCATTTCTGTCGATCTCACCGGCGGCGAGCAGCACGGAGATGAGCGAAAAGTCGTGTTCCTTGTCCGGCTGCACCAGCTCGTCCGCGACCTTGCAGGCGTACTGCCACCAGTCCGCGAGCGCGGCTTCATCGAGCGAGGGCACGGCGAACAGCAGACGGTACTCGTGCGCGTGTCCCGAGCCGCCGGTCGGCATCAGGCCGAGGATCTTGCGCGTGCTGCGGGATTCGTAGGTACTCAGCAGCGCGGCCATGCGGCCGGAAACCTCGGCATTCTGCTGCGAGCGGAAGTGCTTGTCCTGTCCGTTCATCAATGTGTCGCGCAGCGCGACAAATTCGGTAGAAAAGTCCATGAAACTGCCTCGATTCTTACAGATCGGCAGGATAATCGCCGTTTTTCGTCATGGCGGCGACTGCGGCGCAGATGGTCGGCTTGTCCTCGCGGTAGGTCACGCCGTACCAGCGGGAGTCGGTGGTGAGCACCTTTGCGGTGGCCTTGCCGTCCTTGATGAGCGCATCGACCGCAAACGGGAGATAATACTCGGCCTTCATCGGGTTTTCGGGCAGCTTGTTCGCGAAGAACGCGCGCAGGCCGTCATCCAGCGAGGGCAGGAACGACGGCGTGAAGCCCCAGAGATTGAGCGACACCGGCGTGCCGGGTGCGATCTCACCGGCGGGTGCATCGCCGTCTGCATCGTAGCGGATGATGCCGTCCGCATCGCGGTGGATGGAGGTGCGCTCGATGATGTGCGCGAGCAGGCCGTGCTCGTCCGCCGTACACACGCCGCGGGACACGGTGCCGTTCTCGGTGAGCGTGTTCTCGACCTGATAGCCCACCATGCAGTAGCGGAACTTGTCGTCATCCTGCGCGGAGGCGAGGTAATCGTACATCTTGCGGAACGCATCCGCGCCGTAGAAGTCGTCCGCATTGATAACGGCAATGGGACAGCCGGCGGTCAGCTCCTTGGCGCACCAGACGGCGTGTGCGGTGCCGAGCGGCTTCTCGCGGCCCTCGGGTGCGGTCAGGCCGTCCGGCAGATTGTCGAGGGTCTGGTAGGCATAGTCCACCTGCATGAAGCGGCGGGCCTTTTTGCCGATGGCCTCCTCGAACGCCTCGTGCAGCTCGGGACGGATGATGAATACTACCCGTTCAAAGCCTGCGCGGTGTGCATCGTAGATGGAATAATCGAGCAGGATCTGTCCGTCCGGGCCGATAGGATCGATCTGCTTGAGTCCGCCGTAGCGCGAGCCCATGCCCGCTGCCATGATAACCAAAACCGGGTTTGCCATTGCTGTATGTCCTCCTAAAGAGCGCCGCGCCGAAAAGCGGCGCCGGTATGCTTTGCCGCAGCCTTGCGCGGCGTTTTTTGTATGTTTTGTGCATTCGTAAACGGGAATACTTCTTTATTATACAAGAGCGCGGCATAAAACACAAGATGTTTGCGGTACGGCTGGGCTTTTTTGTAGAAAAACATGAAAATCCGAACGGTGTCCGGGTGGTGATTGCAAAATGACGGGAAAACTGCTAAAATAGGTCTGATATAGTGTAGGCAGTTCTGTGCGATTATACAACGGTCGGCAGCACTGCGGCAAGAGATTTTCAGAGATCATACACGAGGAAGCTTTGATAAACAATTTGTAATAGAGAGGAATATGTTTCGATGCGTAAAACGAAGATTATCTGCACGCTTGGCCCTGCAACCGATGCTGTACTGACCGATATGATCAAGGCAGGCATGAACGTTGCCCGTATGAACTTCAGCCACGGCTCTCACGAGGAGCACAAGGCCCGCATGGATGCGGTAAAGGCAGCCCGCAAGGAGCTGGGTATGCCGGTCGGCATCATGCTGGACACCAAGGGCCCCGAGATCCGCACCAAGACCTACAAGGAAGGCAAGATCGAGATCGTTGAGGGTCAGGAGTTCACCCTGACCACCCGCGACATCGAGGGCGACAACACCATCGTTTCCATCACCTACGAAGGCCTGCCGAACGACGTTCAGCCGGGCACCCGCATCCTGATCGACGACGGTCTGGTCGCATTCGAGGTCAAGGAGATCAAGGACGGCACCGACATCGTGTGCAAGGCGCTCAACGGCGGCCCGCTCTCCAACCGCAAGTCCATCAACGTACCGGGCATCAAGCTGAATATGCAGTTCGTTTCCCAGAAGGACCGCGAGGACATCGAGTTCGGTCTTTCGCAGGACATCGACTTCATCGCCGCTTCCTTTACCCGCTCCGCACAGGACGTTCGCGACATCAAGGCCATCCTCAAGGCAAACGGCAAGGAAGATGTTGAGATCATCTGCAAGATCGAGAACATGGAAGGCGTAAACAACGTTCAGGAGATCCTGGACGAGGCAAACGGCATCATGGTAGCCCGCGGCGACCTCGGTGTTGAGGTTCCGTTCGAGGAGCTGCCGGAGATCCAGAAGTCCATCATCAAGACCTGCATCTCCCGCGGCAAGCGCGTTGTCACCGCTACCCAGATGCTCGAGTCCATGGCAAAGAACCCGCGCCCGACCCGTGCCGAGGTTTCCGACGTTGCAAACGCTGTTTATGACGGCACCTCTGCTATCATGCTGTCCGGCGAAACCTCTGTCGGCAAGTATCCGGTAGAAACCGTCCGCACCATGAGCCGCATCGCGGAGAACGCAGAAAAGACCATCCACTATGACCGCCGCCGCGTGACCCGCCTCGAGTTCCAGAACATGAACGTTGACGGCGACATGAAGACCCTCGCGATCGCACACGCTACCTGCTCCACCTCCGCTGATCTGGGCGTTAAGAGCATCGTTGCGTTCACCGAGTCCGGCTCCACCGCGCGTGCCGTTTCCACCTACCGTCCGGGCGCACCGATCATCGCGGCTACCCCGAGCGAAAAGACCTTCAACCGCCTGACCATGTCCTGGGGCGTTAAGCCGATGCTGGTCGCAAAGCATCCGGAGTCCGGCACCGAGCTGTACCATCTGTCCGAGAAGGCTGCTGTTTCTGCTATGGATCTGCACGTTGGCGACATCATCACCATCACCGCCGGTATGCCGGTAGGCGAGGTCTACTACACCAACACCCTGCGCGTACACGAGCTGACTGAGAAGTCGTTCGCACAGGACTAAGGCAATGTCTTTCAAACGCCTGCAGCGTGCGCTTTTCCGCACGATGGCGCTCGTTGTAGCGCTGGCGGTGCTGTTCTGCATCGGCCTGTACGGCTACCGCACGATTTTCGGCTACACCTATGACTCGTCGCTCTCCGACGATGACCTGGCAGCCAGCGTTACGCCGGACGAAAATATCACCAATATCGCGCTGTTCGGTCTGGACACCCGCAAGGGTGACAAGCAGAGCCATTCGGACTGCATGATGATCGTCACCATCGACAACACGCGCGGCAAGATCAAGCTGACCAGCCTGATGCGCGACTCGCTGGTGGAGATCGACGGTTACGGCGAGGACAAGCTGAACGCGGCGTACTTCCGCGGCGGCCCGAGCCTTGCCATCCGCACCATCAACGAGAACTTCGGCACGGACATCAAGGACTACGTTGCCGTGGATTTTGAGCAGCTGGTCGAGATCATCGATGCGCTCGGCGGCGTGGAGATCAACGTGCAGAACGACAACGAGCTGACCGAGCTCAACCGTGTCATCAAGGATTACGGCACGGAACAGAACAAAACGTTCTCCGGCGTGGAGAGCACCGGCCTGCAAACGCTGGACGGCGTGCAGGCGCTGTGCTATGGCCGTATCCGCAAGGGCAACACCGGCGATGACTGGGCGCGCGTGGAGCGGCAGGGCGTGGTGCTGAACGCCATTTTCACCAAGCTGCAAAACCTCGGCGCAAGCGAGCTCATCGGCACGATGCGTAAGCTGATCCCGTATGCGACGACCTCGCTCTCTCCGACCGAGATCGCACCGCTCATCGTCGGCGCGGTGAAGAACGGCGTGCCGACACTGGAGCACACCCGCGTGCCGCTGGACGGCGAGTGGACGTATTCCGGCGCTTCGAGCGAGTTTATCACCTATGATCTGGATGTTGCGGCGGATCACATCCACGCATACATCTACGACGATGCCGACATCAGCAGCGGCACGACCGATGACAATACCACGGCGCAGCCGTCGGATGACAACTCCGGCAACACCGCGCAGACCGGCCCGGACTCGGACAAGAGCACCGAGGCGGTCGATCCCGAATCCTTTGTGGAGGAGGGCGGCTGGTACGATGCCGACACCGGCGACTATTATGACTGCGACGGCGACAGATATTCTCTGGACGAAAACGGTAATAAGGTGTATTATTAACGTGTGATCGTTAGTTGAACGAAACAGGGGACATGACGAGATCATGTCCCCTGTTTTTATACAGCAGCTATGAGAAATAGAGAGAAAGAGTAATCAAATAAACAGAAAGCAGGAAAAGTTTATGTATGTAAAGCGTGTTCTCCCGAACGGTGTGCGCCTTATCACCGAGCGCATCAATAATATGCGTACGGTGTCGGTCGGTATCTGGGTCGGCAACGGCAGCCGCTACGAGCCCGCCGAGCTCGGCGGCGTTTCGCATTTCATTGAGCATATGATCTTCAAGGGCACGGAAAAACGCTCTGCCCGCCACATTGCGATCGCGATCGATGCGCTGGGCGGGCAGGCGAATGCATTCACGGATAAGGAATGCACCTGTTACTATATGAAAGTGCTGGACAGCCGCCTGAAGAACGCCGTCGCGCTGCTGGCGGATATGTTCCTGCACTCGCGCTTTGCACAGGAGGATCTGGAGCTCGAGCGCGGCGTTGTGCTCGAGGAGATCGATATGTACGAGGACTCCCCGGAGGACGTAGCAGTGGACAAGCTGTTCGAGAGCTGCTACGACGGCTGTTCGCTCGGCCGTCCCATCCTCGGCACGGAGGAAACGCTCGACCCGATGACCTCGGAAACCCTGCACAAGTATATGCGCGAGTATTACCGTCCGGAGGACACCGTTGTCGCGATCTCCGGTCACTTTACCGATGAGGATCTGGATTACATCGCCGAGCTGTTCATGGAGATGCAGGGCACGGGCCGCAATGTCATCACGCCGGCCACCTACAAGCCCAGTCTCGTGCTGCGCGGCAAGGAGATCGAGCAGAACCACCTGTGCCTGTCGTTCCCGGGCGTGTCGCTCGTCAGCGAGGATCGTTTCGCGATGAACCTGCTCAGCTCCATCCTCGGCGGCGGTATGTCGTCCCGCCTGTTCCAGAGCGTGCGCGAGCAGAACGGCCTGTGCTACTCCATCTACACGTTCACCACGCCGCATCTGGATACCGGCCTGCTGTCCATCTACACCGGTCTGGGACAGGAAACCGAGCGAAAGGCGCTCGATCTCATCCTGCGTGAGCTGGACGAGTTCTGCCAGAACGGCCCGGCGCCGGATGAACTGTCGCGCTGCCGTGAGCAGGTCAAGACAACGCTGCTCATGGGTCTGGAGAACACCGGCAACCGCATGATGACCATCGGCCGCAGCGAGCTGCTGCGCGGCGAGGTATCCAAGATCGAGGAAGTGCTCGATTCCTACGACAGCGTGACCGCAGACGATATTCTGAATCTGGCCCGCCGCGTGTTCGACCGCAGCAAAATGTCGCTGTCGGTGGTCGGTGAGCCGGACAGCGAGGACACCTACCGCGCACTCATGCGCTGAGCTACTGCTTTACCTGCTCACACAGATAGGTGATGACATCCCGGCGGGTGACGATGCCGCAGAACATCCCGCGGCCATCGACCACGGGCACAAAGTTCTGCTCGGTGACGCGCTCGACCATGTCCTCGAGTTTAGCATCGATGCTGACCGAACGGTGGTGTACGCGCAGCTCGACCTGACCGACGGTGAGCTGTTCGAGCTTCTCTCTGGGATAGTGCAGCACAAGGCGCAGGAAATCACCCTCGGTGATCGTGCCGACGTACGTTCCCTTGGCATTTACCACCGGAATGGCCGTAAAGCCGCTGCGAAGCATATCCTGCATGGCCTGCTGCACCGGGCAGCTCTCTGTTAAGTAGGAAACCTCGACCTTTGGCTTGAGGAAAAAGAAAATATTCATTTGATCCGCTCCTTTAAGACAGCACCACGAGGAACCCCTCCGTCGGTGCTGCTTTTGTTATCCTTATTGTACGATGGAAAAGAGAAAGGGTCAACCGATATTTGACATTCCTTACAGATTGTTAACAAATCAAAACGCGGTTATTGTAAAAAATGACGGAAGATAAATTATCACAATAAGAAAATACGGGCATTTACTTGACTTATACTCTTTTCACTGCTAAAATGTTGAAGTAACAGAACGGAAAGGTTCCGTTTGATGCAAACTTTGAACAAAGAAGGGTTTTCCATGAAGAAGAGATTACTTGCAGCGCTGATGGCCGGCGCCATGGCACTCACGATGACTGCCTGCGGCGGCAGCAGCTCGAGCACGGACAGCAGCACCGATTCCACCGGTGATTCCACCGGCGCAGCGGGCAGCTACAAGGTAGGCATCGTTCAGCTGGTTCAGCACGAGGCACTGGATGCGGCTACGCAGGGCTTTCAGGATAAGCTGAAGGAGCTGGTTGAGGCAGACGGCGGCGAGGTCAAGTTTGACCCGCAGAACGCCTCCGGTGAGTCTGCAAACTGCACCACCATCGTAAACGGCTTTGTTTCCGCGGGTGTGGACCTCATTATGGCGAACGCTACCGCGGCTCTGCAGGCTGCACAGGCCGGCACTGCTGATATTCCGATCCTCGGCACCTCTGTAACCGACTACGGCACTGCACTGGGCGTTTCCGACTGGACCGGCAAGACCGGCACCAACATCTCCGGCACCACCGACCTTGCACCGCTCGACGGTCAGGCTGATATGCTCAAGGAGCTGTTCCCGGATGCGAAGAACGTTGGCCTGCTGTACTGCTCGGCCGAGCCGAACTCTAAGTACCAGATCGACACCATCAAGCCGCTGCTCGAGAAGCTGGGCTACACCTGCACCGAGTTCGCTTTCACCGACTCCAACGACGTTGCTTCCGTAGCACAGAGCGCTGCGGCTGCAAGCGACGTTATGTACATCCCGACCGATAACACCGCTGCTTCCTGCACCGAGGCGATCGCAAACGTTGTTATCCCGGCCAAGGTTCCGGTAATCGCAGGCGAGCAGGGCATCTGCAACGGCTGCGGCGTGGCTACCCTGTCCATCGACTACTACGAGCTGGGCGAGAAGACCGGCGAGATGGCGTATGACATCCTCGTAAACGGCGCAAACCCGGGCGACATGGAAGTACAGGCCGCACCGAACTTCACCAAGATGTACAACGCTGCAAACTGTGAAGCGCTGGGCATCACCGTTCCGGACGATTACACCGCTATCGAGGGCTAAGACCTGAAACCAAAACACCGTGCATACTGCACGGTGTTTTTCTTTTGGAATGGAGCAGGAAAGGCTTTTTTGTGCACGAGCAGGCCGAAAAATACGGCAAGATTACGTCAAATTGCCGAAAAAACGGGAAAACAGCAAAACAAACTTACATTTTCACGAAAAATGTGCTATAATTGTGATAGAAAAGTGGATATACGGAAAAATCGGAACGCGATGTGAGGAGGCATCTTGATGTATCAGGCAGGAGAGTTCATTGTGTACGGAACCAGCAATGTATGCCGGGTGGAATCGATCGGAAAGCCGCCGTTTGAGGATGAAGAGGGAAAGGACTACTACACGCTGGTGCCCGTAACAGGCGCGGAGACCATCTATGTCCCGACCGACTCGCCGGTGTTCATGCGCCCGGTCATCTCGAGAGAAAAGGCGGAGGAGCTTATCGACTCCATTCCGAACATCGAGGAGGATACCTTCACCTGTCACAGCGTCCGCATGGCGAACGAGCACTATCAGGAAACGCTGAAAACGCACGACTGCGAGGCGCTCGTGCAGCTCATCAAGACCGTGTACGCTAAGGCGCGCCGTCACGGCCGCCGTGTCAGTCAGGTCGATCAGCGCTACCGCAAGCGTGCCGAGGAGCTGCTGCACAGCGAGCTTTCCGTGGCGCTCGGCATTCCGGTCAAGGAAGTGCCGGGATACATCAGCGAGAGAATCGGCAAAGCGAAGAAATGATAAAAGAGAGGCGAAAGCCTCTCTTTTTTGCGTTTTCGGCAGCAGCCCGTTTCCCGGCAGTCGTTCTCCGGTGCATACGAGGCGCGTGAGCGCTGCGCCGCAGCCGGGCAGCAGCCCTTTCCTCGGCAGCCGTTCTCTGGTGCATACGAGTCGCGTAAGCGATACGCCGTTGCCGGGCGGGGGATTTCGCGCTCTGCGGAGCGCGGGAACGGTTTCCAAAAGGATAGACACCCCCTACGGTGGTTTCTATCCTCTTGGGACTCCATCTTCCGCCCTTTTGGGATACCTCGGAGCGACGGAACGCAAGCGTTCCTACTTAGAGGTGGGACCGAAAAAAGGAACGGCAGTACCGTTACCAGCTCGTAGGCCGCAAAGCGCCATTCCTTTCACAGCTGCGCTCAAGCCGTTAACGGTCTGCGACAGTATTTACGCAAAACCCGTGCAATCTGCCGCGATAACGCCGCGACAGCGCGGAAAACGTGAGCCGATACCGTTCCTTTATGCGAGTTACTTATGAAGTAGGGCCGCAGGCCCGTTCGCGAGGTTGCTGAGGGAAAGATAGGAGTTCAAAGAGGAAAGGAAACCGTAGGTGTCCTTTCCTTTTTGCGCTCGCGCCGCGTAGGCGCGCCCGTTCCCGCGCTCCGCAGAGCGCGAAACTCCCCAGCCCGGAAACGGCGTATTGCTTCGCAACTCGTGTGCACCGGAGAACGGCAGTCAACGTTTCTCGAGCCACCCGCGGAGCTTCGCGAAAAACCCGCCCGCCTGCGGCGTATGCGCTGCCGCAGCCTGATTTTTCGCACTCTCGATGGCCTGCTGCATCAGCAGATCCTGCGCGCAGATGGGATCCTGAACGGCGGGCTTTTTCGTATACGAGCCGTCCGGCTGGAGCACCCGCGCCTTGACGGTGTCGTGCTGCATGGCGTAAAGGATGTCGTGCAGACGGGCGCGTACCTCGGCGCTGTCGATCGGGCAGGCGACCTCCACGCGGTGCTCGGTGTTGCGCGTCATCAGGTCGGCGGAGGCGATATACATCTTCTCCTCCTCGCCGCGCCCGAACACATAGATGCGCGAATGCTCGAGGAAACGTCCGACAATGCTCGTCACCGTGATGTTGTCGGTGTGGCCCGGCACACCGGGCAGCAGACAGCAGATGCCGCGCACGATGAGCTCGATCTTCACGCCCGCGCACGAGGCTTCGCGCAGCTTGGCGATGATGTCGATGTCGGTCAGCGAGTTGAATTTGAGCAGGATATAGCCCGCACTGCCTTTGGAAATCTGCTCGTCCATCAGGGACAGGATGTTGTTCTTCAGGCTGTGCGGCGCGACGAGCAGACGGTCATACCGGCCATGCAGGTTGCTGAGCGCCATATTGTTGAAGAACGCGCCCGCATCCGCGCCGATGCGCTCGTCCGAGGTGATGAGCGACACATCGGTGTACTGCCTGGCGGTTTTTTCGTTGTAGTTGCCCGTGCCGACCTGCGTGATGTGCCGCACGCCGCCGCGCTCCCGGCGGGTGATGAGGCACAGCTTGGAGTGGACCTTATAATCCTCAAAGCCGTAAATGATCTTGCAGCCAGCCTCCTCCATGCGCTCGGACCAGTCGATGTTGTTCTGCTCATCAAAACGGGCGCGCAGCTCGATGAGCGCAGTGACGTCCTTGCCGTTCTCGGCGGCGGCGCACAGGTATTCCACCAGCTTGGCCTTGCTCGCCAGCCGGTAGATGGTGATGCGGATGGACAGCACAGCCGGGTCGTTGGCCGCCTCGCGTATCATTTGCAGGAACGGCTCCATGCTCTCATACGGGTAGGAGAGCAGGATGTCGCGCTGGAGCGCGGTCTTGAGCAGGCTCTGTCCGGCGGGCAGCATGGCGGGCTGCTGCGGTGTGAACGGCGGGTCGCTGAGGAACGCCCGTTTTTTATCCGGCAGGGACTCGCCTAGCGAGAACGCATAGCCCATTTTGAGCGGCGCCGTGCGCGACAGGAAGATCTGTGCATCGCTGACCTCAAAGCGGCTGCGGAAGTGCGCCTGAAAGTGGTCGCTGATCGGGCGGGTGAGCTCAACGCGCACGACCGCCAGACGGCGGCGCTGGCGCAGCAGGTGCTCCATCTTTTGGCGGATGTCGCCGCCGTCCACGCCGAACGTTTCGTCATCCGGCTGAATATCCGCGTTACGGGTGACACAGAACACGGTCTTTTCGAGCACATCGTACATCTCGAACACATGGTCGGCGTAAGCGAGCAGAATATCCTCGGTGAGGATATAGCGCCGCCCGTCCTCCGGCAGAAAGACCAGCGGCGGCAGCGAGGCCGGAATGGGCAGCAGGCCGAGGCGCTCGGTCTTTTTGCGGCTGAGCAGTGCCGCGATATGCAGCACCTTGCCCTCCAGATGCGGGAACGGATGGTGCGAGTCCACGATCTGCGGGGACAGCACCGGCGCGATGATGCGCTTGAAATACTGTTTGACGAATTTCTGCTCGTCCGGCGTGAGTGTGTTCATCGTCAGGCGGCGCAGACCGAGCGCACCGAGGCGGCTGTCCACATCCGCGAATGCGGCATCGCGGCGGGCATAGAGCGGCTCGACCGCCCTGTAAATGCGGTGCAGCTGCTCCTTTGCCGTCAGGCCGGATTTGTTGTCCGTGTGGGTCGGGTCGAGTGCGGCCATGTCGCACAGGCTGCCGACACGGATCATGAAAAATTCATCCAGATTGCTGGTGAAGATGGCGAGGAACTTGAAGCGCTCGAGCAGCGGCACGGTTTCGTCCTCGGCCTCAGCCAGCACGCGGGCGTTGAACTGAAGCCATGAAAGCTCACGGTTTTGTGTATATCCCTGCTCCCAGATGGCCTGTGTCATATCGGTTTACCCCCTGTAAGATGGCATAAGGATGCATCATAATAACTGTATAGAGATATTATACTTGATTTCCGTAAGGGAACAACGCGGTTTGTGTAAATTCCGCGTAAAGTTTTATATGCAGGACAGCGCGGGCGGTCTTGCATGGGTGAGAAATTTCTGTTATACTGAGAAAGTAAAGAGAAAAGAGCAGAAAACCCGAAAAAGGAGGAAAATGCGCTATGATAAACATTTGGCATGACATTGACCCGAGCCGTGTCACTCCGGAGAGCTTCACGGCGGTGATCGAGATCTCGGCGGGCAGCAAGAAGAAATACGAGCTGGACAAGCAGACGGGCCTGCTGCGGCTGGACCGCATCCTGTACACCTCGACGCATTATCCGGCCAACTACGGCTTCATCCCGCGCACCTATGCGTATGACGGCGATCCGCTGGATGTTCTGGTGCTGTGCAGCGAAACGCTCGACCCAATGGTCGAGGTGGACTGCTATCCCATCGGTGTCATCCGCATGATCGATGATGACGAGATCGACGATAAGATCATCGCCATCCCGTTCGAGGACCCGAACTGGAACTATTATCACGACATTGACCAGCTCCCGCCGCACCACGGCAACGAGATCGCGCACTTTTTCGAGATCTACAAGAGCCTCGAGCACAAGTTCACCGCCACCTCGGATGCGCTGGCACGCTCGACGGCGGTCAAGGTCATCAAGGACTGCATCGAGCGGTATGAGGTACATTACTGCGGCAAGTGCCCGTCAAAGTCGGATTCTCCTAAAAAACGCGAAAAAGAGGAGAAAAAAGAGGCTAAAGAGAAAGAAAAGATCGTTAAGAGCATCACGAAAAACTGAGATATAACAAAAAGGAACCTGCCCGGCAGGTTCCTTTTTGTTATGCGGCGTTTTTCAGGTCTTGTTTGAGCTGGTGTACGGCGAAAACCAGCGTATACACCGCCATAATGCCGGAAACGGTCGGCGCAACGCAGCCGAGCGTTCGCAGGCTGTCCGCGAAGTGCGTCTGCACCAGATACAGCAGCGGAACGCGCAGGAACAGCGCACCGAAGCAGCTCGAGCACATGGTGAACAGGGTCAGACCGCGCCCGTTGAGATAGCCGTTCAGGCCGAATACGAACGCCACGGCGATGTAGTCGAACGAGCAGGTGCGGAAGAACGGTGCGCCCACGCGGATGATGTCGGCATCCTGCGAGAAAATGCGGATCATGCTCTCCGGCGAGAGCTGCGCCCAAAGCAGGAAACAGCCGCCCGCGAGAAAGGCGAACGTCACGCCGGCATATACGGCCGTGCGGATGCGTTCCGGGCGTTTTGCGCCCCAGTTCTGCGCGGTGAACGCCGCCAGCGCGGAGGCGACCGAGGTCGCGGGCAGCATGGCGAATACGTCGTACTTGCTGGCAATGCCTGCCGCCGAGGAGGCGGCTGCGCCCAGCGAGTTGACAACGGCGGTGAGGTACAGAAATGAAATTCGGATCATCAGTTCCTGCAAAGAGATGGGAATGCCCGCGCGGAGCAGCTCTTTCATGCGGCTGCGGTCGATGCGGAGATTGTGCAGCGTGAACCGGAAGATGAACGTACTGCGGTTCAGATATACGATGGCGCAGACCATGCTGACGGCCTGTGCCGTGATGGTCGCGATGGCGACACCGGCTACGCCCATGCCGAGTACGCCGGTCAGCAGCAGGTCGCCCGCGATGTTGAGCACGCACGCGAGCGCGATGAACAGCATCGGCCGGCGGGAATCGCCGCAGCCGCGCAGGATGGCGCTGATGGCGTTGTAGCCGCAGGTGAACGGGATTCCCCAGCCACAGATGGTGACGTAGGTTTTCGCGAGGTCGAACGCCTCCTCCGGCGTTTGCAGCAGATACAGGATGGGCGCGGCAAAGCCGATGACGAGTATCATCAGGAGCACGGAGAAAATGCCGAACAGCGACAGCGTGGTGCCGATGGAGCGGCGGGTTTTCTCCTCCTCGCGCATACCGGTATATTTGCCGACAAGGATGGTGCCGCCGAGTGTCAGGCCGGTGATCAGGCTGGTGATGATCTGCGTGACCTGTGTGCCGGTGGACACTGCCGCTACGCTGTCCGCGCCCGCAAAGCGGCCCACCACAGCCAGATCGACCGCGCCGTACAGCGCCTGAATGATGTTCGCGATGAGAAAGGGTATCGTGAACCGCAGCAGCACGGGCAGAACGCGGCCTTCGGTCAGCAGGTGGTCGTTATTTTCCATAGAAAGTCCCCCTCGGATTTGTCTGTCTTTCACAAGCAATGATAAACCCTCCATCTACTGGAGGGTCAAGGGATTTTTCTAAGGCAACACCGCACAATTAAAGCGGCGGCTCCTTGTGCAGGCTCCGGTCGCACTGCCGCGGTGCTTTGCGGAAATTTTGTGTCCTGACTTTGGCTTCGGTTCCTTGCGCGAGTTCCGTCCGCGCTGCCGAAGTTTCACGGTAATACATCAAGTATTACCGCAAAACTGTGCCTCGTCAGTACGCAAAATTTACTCGCAAATCACTCTTGTTCAATTATGCGGTATTGCCCTAAAATTTCACCGGAATTTGCAGCTCGGTGAGGTATTGTCCCTCATCCGAGGTGAAGCCGCCGTCGATGTGCGTCACCTCGACCGAATCGCCGGTGACGGCGCCGCCAAGCCGTTCGGCCTCATCGAGCAGGTGCGTGTAGCCCTCCGCCGAGCGGGTGTGCGTGCCGCGGAAGCACAGGCTCAGCCAGTCACCGGCGGGCAGGGAGGCCGACGGACCGGTGTGGCGCTCCTCCGGCTCCACGAACACGAAGATGCCCGAGAACCGGTCAAATCTGCGCTCCAGCAGCTTTTCGCGGGCGATGGATACACCGACCTTGCCGAGGAACATCATGGGCTCCAGCCCGTGCTCACGCTCGAGGTCACGGATGGGAAATTCGAGGTTCGCATCCTGCGGGATGTCCTGCCGGAGGAATACGATCTCACGGGCGGGCAGCGTGATGCGGCGCACGGTATCGAGCACGGCGGTGCGGGCACGCTGTAAATCGGTCAGGCGGCGCTCGATGCGGCGCTCGATGCGATGCAGCTCGTCCAGC
This sequence comes from uncultured Agathobaculum sp., assembly GCA_934504345.1. Lineage (GTDB taxonomy): Bacteria > Bacillota > Clostridia > Oscillospirales > Butyricicoccaceae > Agathobaculum. The sequence continues at coordinate 60,273 of CAKSVR010000006.1, forward strand.
TGACGGCGCGTGTCGTCCAGCTGCTCGCGCAGGAGCGACTCGATCACAGCCGTGTCGCGGTTCTCGAAAAAGCCGCGTATCCTGTCCAGCGACACACCCAGCGCCCGCAGATACTTGATGGTGTTCAGCCGCTCGAACTGCGCGGCGGAGTAGTAGCGGTAGCCCGTGCGCGGATGGACCCGTTCGGGATGCAGGATGCCGATGTCATCGTAAAACCGCAGTGTCCGCACCGGAATGGAGAATAATCGCTGCATTTCACCGATGGTGAACAGGTTTTTCATGGCGGAACACCTCCTTTTCTGTTACCAGTATAGCATAAAAGCGCGAAAAACGGTATAATGGAAAAAAACCACGAAAGGAAGTGTCCGCCCATGCACACCATCCCCGCAAAAACGCTGCTGACACGGCAGAAAAGCCCGGAGCACTGGTTCGGCGCGGACTGGAACATGAATCTGTACCGCGGCTGCCCGCACGGCTGCATTTACTGCGACAGCCGCTCGGAGTGCTACGGAAACGACGATTTCGACCATGTTTACGCCAAGGAGAACGCGCTCCTGCTGCTGCGGGACGAGCTGCGCCGAAAGCAGCACACCGGCATTGTCAGCACCGGCGCGATGAGCGATCCGTATAATCCGCACGAGCGCACCGAGCGGCTGACACGCGGCGCACTCGCGCTGTTTGCGGAATACGGCTTCGGCGTGACGGTCATCACGAAAAGCGGCCTCATCTGCCGCGATATTGACGTTCTGTGCGCGGTAAAGCAGCACGCGCCCGTGCTGTGCAAGCTGACCGTCACCACCGCAGACGATGCGCTGGCGCGCAGGCTCGAGCCGCACGCGCCGCTGCCCTCGGCACGGCTGGAGGCGCTCGCGCGGCTGTCCGAGGCGGGTCTGCCGACCTGTATCCTGCTCATGCCGGTGCTGCCGTGGCTGACCGACAGCGCGGACAGCATCCGCACGCTGGTGCGCCGTGCGAAAGAGGCGGGCGTGCATTCCATCTATCCGATGTGGGGACTGACCCTGCGCGACAGACAGCGGGCATACTTCTATCAGCAGCTTGACCGGACGTTCCCGGGGCTCAAGCGGCGGTATATCGAGCGCTACGGTACGGCGTATCAGTGTGCTGTGCCGAATGCACGAAAGCTCGAGCGAATTTTTGTGCAGGAATGCGAAAATAACGGCATCCTCTACAAAATGCAGGACATTATTTCGAACTATCAAGCAGAACAGGGAGGACAGCTCTCGCTATTTTGAAAGAGTGGAGAGCGCTTTTACTCTTCACTCTCCACTCCCCACTCTTAGAAAAAACCGGCACATACAGAGGAAAACTTCTCGGTAGTGCCGGTTTTGCTGTGTGCTATGAAATTCTGCTGTGCGGGAGCTCGAGATTATACGCCAGCAGGGTACGCAGCCGCCGCTTGCCGCGTGTCAGGTGGCGGGACACCGCCGAGGGACTGATGCCCAGCTTTCCGGCGATCTCCTTGCCGGAGAGGCCCTTGACCTCGTACATCCACAGCACCTCGAACTGCCGATCGGTCAACTGGTCGTGCAGCGCGCGGAGAAACGCCTCGCGGAACGCCTGACGGAAGCGGTCGTCGTGTTCTCCGGCGAGCGTGCCGAGGTACTGCTCGTAGGCGGCGTGCGTTGCGGCTTTATCAGACAGCGCGGTGATGTACACTGGCCTCGCCTCCCTTGTCATAGTAGTGCTCCAGCTCGAACGCCGTCAGACGGCTTTCGTTTATCAGCGCCCGCAGACGGTTGATGCGCTGCTTGAGCCGCAGCTTGACCTCTTTCTGCCGTGTACGCCGCTGCGCCAGCTGAAGCTGCTTGATGCGGAGCTCCAGCAGAGCAGTATTTGCACGGTATTCCTGCGCCATCTCACACAGTTGCATGGCGTTCCCTCCTCACATGATACGAACAAATGTTCGATTTACTATGTCTTAATAATACAACATGATGCGGAATATGTCAATGGAAAACTATATTTTGTGTACTGTCAACTAATTGACCTGCATATGCTGGATAGAGGGAAGGAGGGGAGCGCCATGCGGAAACTGCTGCTGACCGGCGGTTTGCTGGTGCTTGTGCTGTATGCGCTGCCGATGGTGTACCCATCGGAACCGACATCGGACACGCCCGCAGAGAGCACTGCGGCGGCTGTTCCGGCAGGTGACAGGACGATCACTGTGCTGGTGGATGGCAAGGCCGAGGAGCTGCCGCTCGAAACCTATGTGGAGGGCGTGACGGCGGCGGAGATCGCGGATGATTTTCCGGTCGAGGCGATACGGGCACAGGCGGTCGCGGCACGGACGTATGCGGTGTATAAGCAGTCGCGCGGCCGTCCGGCGGAGCACCCGGAGGCCGATGTCTGCGACGATTACACGCACTGTGCGGCGTATGAACCGGCGGCGGTCAAGACGTTCAGCACCGGCTATGCGCGGGTGCGGCAGGCGGTGAAAGACACGGCGGGCCAGATACTCGTGTACGACGGTGCGCCGGTCGCGGCGGTGTTCCACTGCGTGAGCGGCCCAAAGACCGAATCCGCCGCCGATGTGTGGGGAGAGGATATTCCGTACCTGCAAAGCGTGGTCAGCCCGGGCGGCACGCAGTACCCGGAATACGAGAGCGCGGTGACGTTTACGGCGGACGAGTTCCGCGAGAAGGCCGCGCAGGCATTGCCGTCAGCCGATGTGAGCGGCGCGCCGGACCGCTGGTTTGCCTCGTCGGTGCGCTCGGCGGCGGGCGGCGTGAAAACCGTCAAGCTCGGCGGCGTGACGGTCGATGGAACGGCCGTGCGGGCGCTGTTCGGGCTGAGATCGACCAACTTCACCATCACCACGACCGAGGACAGCATCACGTTCCACACCATCGGCTACGGACACGGCGTTGGGCTGTCGCAGTACGGCGCGAAGTATATGGCAGAGCAGGGAAGCGACTATACAGAGATTTTAGCGCACTACTATCCGGGCACAGAGTTGAGAGTTGAGAGTGGAGAGTGAAGAGCGGAGAGTGAAGAGAATGGATAGCGGAAAATACATGAGAAAAGTCCCCGGAATCATCGATTCCGGGGACTTTTGCTGATTGGTTTGCAGTTAGAATGCGAAATTCGTTTTTACGCGCCAGATATTCTGTGCGTACTCAGCGATGGAGCGGTCGGCTGCGAAGCGGCCGGAGTTTGCGATATTGATAAGCGCCATGCGGTTCCACTTATCCTGATCGCGGTAAACCTCGCTCACGCGCTCCTGCGCTGCGGCGTAGGAGGCGAAGTCCTTGAGGCTCATATAGCGGTCAGCCGGGCCGCCGTTGCCGCCGTGCAGCAGCAGGTTGGCAATATCGGTGTAGTCCACGCCGTCACCGAAGCCGTGGATGATCTGATCGAGCACACGGCGGATGACCGGATCGTTCTGGTAAATGACCATCGGCTCGTAGCTGCCGGAAGCGGCCAGCGCTTCCGCCTCGGGCGTTTCCATACCGAAGATGAAGATGTTGTCGCGGCCAACAGCCTCACAGATCTCGACGTTCGCACCGTCCATCGTGCCGATGGTGAGCGCGCCGTTCATCATGAACTTCATGTTGCCGGTGCCGGAAGCCTCCTTGCCGGCGATGGAGATCTGCTCGGAAACCTCGGCAGCGGGCATGATGATCTCAGCCAGCGATACCTTGTAGTCCTCGAGGAATACGACCTTCAGCTTGTCGCGTACTGCCGGATCGTTGTCGATCATGCGGGAGATGGAGTTGATGAGCTGGATGGTCTTTTTCGCAACTGCGTAGCCCGGTGCGGCCTTGGAGCCGAAAATGAACGTGCGCGGTACGAAATCCATATCCGGGTTGTCTTTCAGCTTGTGGTACAGGCTGATGATGTGCAGGATGTTGAGCATCTGGCGCTTGTACTCGTGCAGGCGCTTTACCTGAACATCAAAGATGGAGTCCATGTTGACCTCGATGCCGTTGTGCTCCTTGATATAGTCAGCCAGACGCTGCTTGTTGTGGCGCTTGATCTCGCCCAGCTTGTTGAGCAGCTCCTTGTCGTCCGCATAGTTGTTCAGAACCTGAAGCTCGGACGGATGGGTGCGGTAGCCGGTGCCGATCTTGCTCTCGATGAGCTCTGCCAGCTCCGGGTTGGCCTCGCACAGCCAGCGGCGGTGCGCGATGCCGTTGGTAACGTTGCAGAACTTGGAGGAGTAGATCTTGTAGAAGTCGGTGAATACGCGCTCCTTGAGGATCTCAGAGTGCAGCGCGGATACGCCGTTGATGGAGAACGAGCCTGCGATCGCCAGATGGGCCATGCGGACGGTATCGTCAGCAACGATAGCCAGCTTGGAGATCTTCTGGAAGTCGTTCGGGAAGTAGTTCCACAGCTCGGTGCAGAAGCGCTCGTTGATCTCGTAGATGATCTGCATGATGCGCGGCATGAGCTCCTGAACGAGCGATACCGGCCAGCACTCGAGTGCCTCGGGCATAACGGTGTGGTTGGTGTAAGCGACGGACTGGCTGGTGATGTTCCATGCCTGCTCCCAGCTCATGTCGTTCTCGTCCATCAGGATACGCATCAGCTCCGGGATAACGAGGGTCGGGTGCGTATCGTTGATGTGCAGAACGTGCTTGTGCGCGAAGTTCTCGAGCGTGCCGTACTTGACCTTGTGCTTGGCGCAGATGTCCTGCAGGGTTGCGGAAACGAGGAAATACTGCTGCTTCAGGCGCAGGGACTGACCCTCGCGGTGGTTATCCTCCGGATAGAGGACCATCGAGATGGTTTCCGCCAGTGCGTGCTTCTCCAGCGCCTTCAGGTACTCGCCGGAGGAGAACAGCTTCATGTCCAGCGCGATCGGGCTCTGTGCCTTCCACAGGCGCAGGCGGGCGATGTTGTTGGTGTCGTAGCCGGAGATGGGCATATCATACGGCACCGCGAGGACCGGCGTGTAATCGTGGTAGTTGACGACCAGCTTGCCGTTCTCGTCAAAGTAGGTGTCTACCGAGCCGCCGATCTTAACCTCACGGGTTTCGTCCATCGCAGGGATCTGCCAAACCTCGCCGGTAGCGAGCCACGAATCCGGCAGCTCGACCTGCTGGCCCTCAACGATCTTCTGCTTGAAAATGCCGTGCTCGTAGCGGATGGAGTAGCCGGTGCCGCGCACGCCGTCGGTCGCCATGCCGTCCATGTAGCAGGCAGCCAGACGGCCGAGGCCGCCGTTGCCCAGACCGGGATCGGCTTCTTCCTCGAAGATGTCTGCCATCTCGAAGCCCATATCCTTGAGGGCTGCGGTCAGTGCATCCAGCATACCGAGGTTGTAGGCGTTGTTGCGCAGGCTGCGGCCGACAAGAAATTCCATGCACAGATAATGCACCTGACGCTCTCCGTCGCGCTCTACCTCATTCTGGGTTTCGATCATGTGCTCAGTCAGTGCATCGCGCACTACGAGGGCACAAGCCTCGTATACCTGATCCTTGGTAGCGTCCTCTACCTCGCAGGCGAAATGTCTTTGCAGCTTACCTGCAATGGCTTCTTTCAAAGCGGTCTTTGTGTACTGGGTCTTTGGCATGGTCTTTCTTATCTCCTCACATAGTTGTTTGGAGGTACTGCCGAGCGATACGGCGGCGGTGCTTTGCGGAAATTTTGTGCTCTGGCATCGTTGCGCTTCCTTGCAATACACAAAGTATTGCTGCGGAACCGCGCCTCGCCAGAACGCAAACTTTACTCGCAAATCACTCTTGCCGCATCACTCGTCAGCACCTCTGATGGTGCCGCGGATTATACGGAAACACCTGACGATATTGCAGCAATATCGTCGTTTGCCGCCGCTGCATTTCCCTCAAACGCAGCGGCGGGTCGGGTCGATGGACTTACTGGCCCATCGCGGTCTTATAGACCTCGATATATTTATCGGCAGAGCTGCCCCAGCTGAAGTCGCTCTGCATACCCTGCATAACCAGCTTGTTCCACGCGGGCTTGTTGAAGCGGAACACGCCGCAGGCCTCACGGATAACGTGCAACATATCGTGCGCGTTATAGCTTGCAAAGGTAAAGCCGTTGCCTATGCCGGCGTAATCGACAAAGGCGTGAACGGTGTCCTTGAGGCCGCCGGTTTCGCGGACGATCGGAATGGTGCCGTAGCGCAGCGCGATCATCTGTGCAAGGCCGCACGGCTCGAACTTGGACGGCATCAGGAACATATCCGCACCGGCATAGATGCGGTTTGCGAGGTCGCCCGAGAACATGATGGATGCGGAAACCTTATCCGGCCAGCGGCGCTTTGCCTCGATGAACATCTGCTCATAGCGGTAATCGCCGGTGCCGAGCACGATCAGGCGAACGTCATCCGCCAGAATATCCGGCAGGACAGCCTCGACCAGATCAAGGCCCTTTTGATCGACAAAGCGGGTAACGATGCCGATGACAGGCGTGTTTGCATCGCCCTCAAGACCGCAGAGCTTCAAAAGCTCGGTCTTGTTGACCAGCTTATCCTGCGGGTTGTTCGGGCCGTAGTTCTTGAAGATCTTGCTGTCGGTTTCCGGATTGAACGCATCCATGTTGATGCCGTTCAGGATGCCGTGCAGCTTGTAGCTGTTCATGCGGAGCACGGAATCCAGACGGTAGCCGTAGTATTCGGTCTGGATCTCGTTCGCGTAGGTCGGGGATACCGTGGTAACGGCGGTGGAAGCCACGATAGCGGCCTTCATCAGGTTGACGTCGCCGTCCATCGCCATAAAGCCGGAGCGGAAATGCGCGTCGTCGATGCCGAGCACATACTCCAGGATCTCTCGGCCGTAGCGGCCCTGATACTGGATGTTGTGGATGGTGAACACGGTCTTGATGTTCTCGTAGAACGGGCGGGAGGCGAACATCAGGTTGTAGTAGACCGGCACGAGCGCGGTCTGCCAGTCGTTGCAGTTGATGACATCCGGCTTCCACTCCAGATCGGGCAGTACCTCGAGCACGGCCTTGGAGTAGTACGCGAAGCGCTCTGCATCGTCGTACTCGCCGTAGATCTGGCCGCGGGCGAAATAATACTCGTTGTCGATAAAGTAATAGGTCACGCCGTCCGCTTCATAGCGGAAGATGCCGCAATACTGGTTGCGCCAGCCCAGACGGACATAGGCGTTCTTGATGTAATAGAACTTTTCGCGCATACTCTGGTCGATCGCGGAATACAGCGGACAGAATACACGCACATCATGTCCCTTGGCCGCCAGCGCCTGCGGCAGGGAACCTGCGACATCGCCCAGTCCGCCGGTCTTGATGAACGGAGCGCATTCGCTGGTAACGTACATTATTTTCATAAAAGCCGAGCCTCCTCAGCATTGGGTGCGGGAAAACGGCAACTGCCTCCTCCCGCACCCGCTGTAATTTCATTATACTCGTTTCTGCTTCGGTTCAATATAGCAATGTTTCACGAACATTTGCACGGTTTGCGGAACATTTTTTGTGGCTGTATCGAACCTTTTACAAAAAATTCATCAAACGGTCGCATTTTTGGCGATGGTGATGGGATAATCCTCGTGGCCCATCATCGTGCGGCCGTTGCGGATGATAACGTTGCGGTCGGTGATAACGTGCTGGAGCGAAGCATCGTTCAGGATGCGGCCGCCCTCCGTGATGATGCAGTTCTTGACCTCTGCACCCTTTTCCACAACAACATCGCGGAACAGGACGGAGTTCTGCACCTTGCCCTCGATGCGGCAGCCGTCCGCGATCAGGCAGTCCTCAACATCGGCCTCGTCGCCGTAGTAGGTGGGCGCCTCGTCCTGGATGCGGGTGAGGATGGGACGGGTGCGCTTGAATACCTCGCTGCGGACATCCTTGTCCAGCATATCCATGTTGGAGCGGAAGTAATCGAATGTATCCTCGATCTTGACGGCGTACTCGTTGAACAGATAGCCGGCAACCGTGCCGTCCATCAGGGCACGGGTCAGGAACTCGCGCTCGAAGTGGATGCAGTTGTGCGTTACGCAGTCCGAGAGCATATGGATGAGGTACTGACGGCTCATCACATAGATGCCGAGCGAAGCGTGCTTGCACTTGCCCTCGTTGCAGTCGCCCACGCGGATGTCAACGGCTTCCTTCTTGCGGTTGAGCTCGACATAGGTGGTGAACGGGGAGTCCTTGTGCTTCTTGGTGCAGACCATGGTCAGGTCCGCGCCGGACTTGATATGGCGGTCGAGCACATCGTCGAGCGGCACGTTGGCAACAATATCGCCGTCCGCTACGACAACATAGTCCGCGCGGTTCTTCTGGAGGAAGTCCACCGCACCGGCCAGTGCATCGATCTTGCCGCGGTATTCGCCGGTAACGAGCGGCGAAGCCTTCTTGGAGTACGAATACGGCGGGAGGATAGTAACGCCGCCGTTCTTGCGGGACAGATCCCAGTCCTTGGCATTGCCGATGTGGTCGATCAGGGACTGATACTTGTCCTTCATCAGCACGCCTACGCGGTAAATGCCGCTGTTTACCATATTGGAAAGCATAAAGTCGATAACGCGGTAACGGCCGCCCCACTGTACGGCGCCGACGGTGCGGTGCTCGGTCAGCTCACGGAGATCGTTGTCCGTATCGAATGCAATAATCATACCTAAAACGCTGTTCATTATGTGCCGCCCCCTTACTCTGCGTCCGGCAGATCCTTGTCTGCCATTTCCTTTGCGGCCAGCTTTGCGCCGCTGCCGATGCGGACGCCCTCGGCTACTACCGCAACGCCCCAGCTGTCAACATCGCAGTCCGCCGGGCTGTCGCCAACGTGTGCGTTCTTTGCGATAACGGCGTTCTCTGCTACGATGGAGTAGCGCACGACAGCGCCCTCCTCGATGACAGCGCCCGGCATGAGGATGGAATACTCAACCTTGGCGCCCTTGCCGATCCGGACATCCGAGAACAGGACGGATTCGGAAACATCGCCGTAGATCTCGCAGCCCTCGGAGAGCAGCGTGTGCGTTACCTTGGCCTGCTTGGAGGTGAAGTGCGGAGGCGAACCGGTGGTGCGGCCGTAGATCTTCCAGTTGTCGTTGGACAGGTCCAGGCCGGAGGTCGGGGAGAGCAGATCCATGTTTGCTTCCCACAGGCTTTCGATGGTTCCTACATCCTTCCAGTAGCCCTTGAAGCGGTAGGAAACCAGCTTTTCGCCGTTGTTCAGCATCGCCGGGATGATGTCCTTGCCGAAGTCGTTGGAGGACTGCTCGTTGGCCTCATCGTCTACGAGGTACTGCTTGAGCTTCTTCCAGCTGAAGATGTAAATGCCCATGGAGGCGAGGGTGGACTTGGGCTCCTTGGGCTTCTCCTCGAACTCGTAGATCGTGCCGTCCGGATTGCAGTTCATGATGCCGAAGCGGGAAGCCTCGGAAAGCGGCACATCGAGCACGGCGATGGTCGCATCCGCGCCGGTTTCCTTGTGCTGCTGGAGCATCTTGTTGTAGTCCATCTTGTAGATGTGGTCGCCCGAGAGGATGAGGACGTATTCCGGGTCGTAATCCTCGAGGAACTGGATGTTCTGGTAGATAGCGTTCGCCGTGCCCTTGTACCACTCGGTCTTTTTGCTCTCGTACGGCGGCAGAACGTAAACGCCGCCGCGCAGACGGTCGAGATCCCAGGTCTGGCCTGCACCGATGTAGGCATTCAGAACGTGCGGCTCGTACTGGGTCAGGATGCCGACAGTATCGATGCCGGAGTTGACACAGTTGGAAAGCGGGAAGTCGATGATGCGGTACTTGCCGCCGAACGGTACGGCGGGCTTTGCGACCTTATTGGTCAGCACATACAAACGGCTGCCTCGGCCGCCTGCGAGCAGCATGGCTACGCATTCTTTTTTCCGATACATTAGTAATTCTCCTTTTTCACAGTCTGCATTGCTGCAAGTTGTACGCCGCCGGGCGGCGTATCCCCTCTGTGCTTATATGAACTGTCTGGCAGTTATTCGCTGTCGGATACAGTTACAGCCTTTTCCGTGGTCTTTGCGACCGCTTTTTCCGTGGCTTTCGTCACAGCCTTGGTTCCGGTGCGGGCTACCGCCTTTTCACCGGTCTTGGCTACGGCCTTGGAGGTCGTTTTTGCAACGGCCTTCTCCGTGGTCTTTGCAACGGCCTTGGTGCCGGTCTTTGCGACGGCTTTGGTGCCGGTCTTGGTCACGGCCTTGGTCGAGCGGGTGCGCTTTGCGGGCTTGTCGGCCGCCTCGGCCTTTGCCGCTTCGATCTCGGCCTTGGTGCGGCGCTTGGCTCTCGCCTTGCCCTTGAGGAACAGCACGCCGAAGCGCGGGATCTTGAGCGCGATGGACTGCTCCTGCCCGTGCATGGGCTTGCTGTCGGTCTTGACCTTGCCGTTGGCTATGCCGCTGCCGCCGAACTCGGTCTTGTCCGAGGTGAATATTTCTTCGTAGGTGCCGGTGATCGGTACGCCGATGCGGTATTCCTGCTGCTCCTCCGGGGAGAAGTTGACAACGACCACGATGTCCGAGCCGTCCTTGGCGACACGGCGGAACGCGATGATGTTGTTGCGGTTATCCTCGTGGCTGATCCACTCGAAGCCGCGCCAGTCGGTATCCTGCTCCCACAGCTGCGGAGTCGCAAGATAGAAATGGTTGAGTGCCTTGACATAGCTCTGCATCTGCTTGTGCGCCGGATAGTCCAGCAGCATCCAGTCCAGACCGCGCTGGTACGCCCATTCGGAGAACTGGGCGAACTCGCCGCCCATGAACAGCATCTTCTTGCCCGGATGTGCGGCCATGTAGCCGTACAGTGCGCGCAGACCGCCGAACTGGTTCTCATACGGAGGCGGCATCTTGCCGATGAGCGAGCACTTGCCGTGTACGACCTCATCGTGCGAGAGCGGCAGGATGTAATTCTCGGAAAAGGCATACATGAACGAGAACGTGATCTTGTCATGCATATCCTTGCGGAAGAACGGGTCGGCCGAGCAGTAGCACAGCATATCGTTCATCCAGCCCATGTTCCACTTGAAGTTGAAGCCCAGACCGCCGTCATAGCCAGGTTTCGTGACCATCGGCCACGCGGTGGACTCCTCCGCGATCATCAGGACGTCCGGATGATCGGTCAGTATGTACTCGTTGAGCAGGCGCAGGAAGTCGACCGCTTCGAGATTCTCGCGTCCGCCGTGGATGTTCGGCCGCCATTCATTCTGGCGGTTGTAGTCCAGATACAGCATGGACGCGACCGCGTCTACGCGCAGGCCGTCCATGTGGAACTTCTCGATCCAGAACATTGCGGACGAGAACAGCAGGTTTCGCGTCGAGGTCTTGCCATAGTCGAACACGCGCGTGCCCCATTCCTTGTGCTCCATCTTGAGCGGATCGGCGTACTCATACAGATGCGAGCCGTCGAACTCGACCAGACCGCAGCCGTCCTTCGGGAAGTGAGCCGGAACCCAGTCCATGATGACGCCGAGGCCGGCCTGATGCGCCTTGTCGATCAGGTACATGAGATCCTTCGGCGTGCCGTAGCGGCTGGTCGCGGCGAAATAGCCGATGACCTGATAGCCCCACGAGCCGTCGAACGGATACTCGGTCAGCGGCATGAACTCGATATGCGTGTAGCCCATTTCCTTGACATAGGGAACGAGCTCGTCCGCGAGCTGGCGGTAGGAATAAAAATTACCGTCCTCGTGCATCTTCCACGAGCCGAGATGGCACTCGTAGATGTTGACCGGACTGGAATACGGCAAGTGGTTTTTGCGCCACTGGAGCCAGCTGTCGTCGCCCCATTCGTAGCCGCTGATATCATACGCCTTGGTGGCGTTGCCCGGGCGGGTCTCGAAGTGGAAGCCATACGGGTCGGACTTGTCGAATACATCGCCCGATTTGGCCCATACGCTGTACTTGTACGCGGTATATTCCGCGATATTCGGAATAAATTTCTCCCAGATGCCCTGCTCGTCGCGGGTCATGTAATCGGCTTCCCGGTCCCAGCCGTTGAACTCACCCATGACCGACACGTTCGCCGCCTCCGGCGCGTACACGCGGAACAGATATCCCTGCTCGCCGTCCTGCACGAAGGGGTGTGCGCCCATGTAGTCATAAGCTCGGCAATCCCTGCCCGAGTAGAAAAGCTCGCTGCGCTTTTCTACGGCCGGGGATGCGGATTTCTTCCTCATACTGCATCTCTCCCTTATTTTCTCTGCCGGAAACAGTGCATTTCGGAAACATTTTCCGTTTTTTCCAATTTCTCAGCAGTTCCCTTTTCCTCTTTAGACATATCCAGTATAACGCAATAAAAAAGAAAAGTCCAGCAATTTTACACAATCGCCGGACTTTTCTTTTTTATTTTTTGTTCGCTTTACACAGTGTTTGCCGGGAAATGTCGAGAAAATGTACAAATTACCGGCAAAGTGTTTATAAAATATGACGGCGGATCAGATCGAGCGCCGTGCTCGCCGCCTGCATTCTGACGCGGTCGCGGCCGAAGGAGGAATTGGTCTTGCGCGTGAAGAACTTTCCGTTGTACCACACGCTGATATAGACCAGACCGGTCGGCTTGTCCTCGGTGCCGCCGCCCGGGCCCGCGATACCCGTGATGCCCACGCCGATATCCGCGCCGAGCGCCTTCGCCACGCCCGCCGCCATCTGCTCTGCGGTCTCTGCGGAGACTGCGCCGACCGTGTCGAGCGTTTCCTTTCTGACGCCGAGCACGTTCATCTTGACCTCGTTGGCGTAGGAGCACACGCCGCCCAGATAATAGTCCGAGCAGCCGGGAACATCCGTGATGCGCTTGGAGAGCAGGCCGCCCGTGCAGCTTTCCGCGACAGCGAGCTTGAGACCCTTTGCGCGCAGGCCGTCGCCGACGACCTGTTCGAGCGAGTCGACATCCACGCCGTATACGTCGTCGCCAAGCAGCTCGACGATCTCCCTGACCACCGGCTCGAGCAGCTTCTCGCACTCCTCGGTCGTGTCCGCCTTGGCGGTGACGCGCGCGAAGCACTCGGAGGTCTTTGCGTAAGGCGCGATGGTCGGGTTCTTGCTCTTCTCCATCATGTCGTGCAGGATGTGCTCCATGCTGCTCTCGCCCAGACCGAATACACGGATGTTGTGCGAAACGATGCAGCCGCCCGCCAGCTTGTACAGATACGGCATCGCGCATTCCTTCCACATCGGGTTGCACTCGCGCGGAGGGCCGGGCAGCATGAGAACGTGCTTGCCGTCGGCCTCGAATGCACAGCCGGGCGCGGTGCCCCAGAGATTGGTGAACACCGTGCAGCCCTCGGGCAGCCATGCCTGCTTTTCGTTGTTCTTGGTCATTTCGCGGCCGATGGTCTTGAAAAAGTCGGTCAGACGGTCCATCGACGGCTGATGCAGCGCCATTTTCTTGCCGAAAACGGTCGCGAGTGTTTCCTTGGTCAGGTCGTCGAGGGTTGGGCCGAGGCCGCCGGTGGTGATGATGATGTCGGCGCGGTCCTTTGCCTCGCGGACAACGCGCTCGAGGCGGGCCGGATTGTCACCGACAACGGTCTGGTAAAATACGTTGATGCCGAGCTCGGAAAGACCCTGCGAGATGAGCTGTGCATCGGTGTTCACGATGTCGCCCAGCAGGATCTCCGTGCCGACTGCGATAAGTTCTGCGTTCAATGGATTTTCCTCCTTTGGAAAATGAGATAAGGGTTATATTGTAGGGCGGGATGACCTCATCCCGCCGCATTTAACGATATGCACCCGATTTACAACGGTGGGGTGGGGTCACCCCGCCCTACATGACAGTTCGCAGATGGATGCAGCCGGTATATGCGGCGCGCCGAGGTTGTCGCGCCCTACGGGACAATGCGTGCTGAAATTACGGCAGGTGGATAATCTCCACGCCCTTAACCGCCTCGTCTACGAGCGCTTCGACATCGAGGTGGCTCTCCGCCTCGAGGATCTTCGGCATCTTGGGCTTGGTATTCGGGTGCTTGGGAGTGAATACAGTGCAGCAGTCCTCATAGGGGAGGATGGAGGTTTCGAAGGTGTCGATCTTACGGGCGATCGTGACGATTTCCTCCTTATCCATGCCGATGCACGGACGGAATACGGGCAGCTCGCACACTGCGCCGGTAACGGCCATGGCGGGCATGGTCTGGCTGGCCACCTGACCGAGCGACTCGCCGGTGATGAGCGCACCGCAGCCGTACTCAACGGCTACACGCTCGGCAATACGCATCATAAAGCGGCGCATGATGAGCGTGAACAGCTCCTCGTGGCACTTGTCGCGGATCTCCTCCTGAATGTGGGTGAACGGCACGACCATGACGCTCATGCGGCCGCACCATGCGGTCAGCTTGCGGCCGAGCTCGAGCACTTTCTCTTTTGCGCGCTCGGAGGTGTACGGATAGCTGAAAAAGTGGATGCCGCACAGCTCGAGGCCGCGCTTTGCCATCATCCAGCCCGCAACAGGCGAGTCGATGCCGCCGGAGAGCAGCAGCGCCGCGCGGCCGTTCGAGCCGATGGGCATACCGCCCGCACCGGGAACCGGACCGGCGTGAACGAAGGCGTACTTTTCGCGCATCTCAACGTGCACGGTCAGGTCGGGATGGTGCATATCCGGACGGACCTCCGGGAACAGGTCGGCCAGCTCGCCGCCAACGTGCTGGCTGATCTCGGTGGAGGTCATCGGGAATTTCTTGTCGCCGCGCTTGCTTTCGACCTTAAAGGTCTTTGCCGCCGCGAAATTGGGCGCAAGGTAGTCCTTTGCGGTCGCGATGATGCTCTCGAGGGTCTTTTCCGGGCACACCGCCGCGCGGGAGATGGTCGCGAAGCCGAATACGCGGCTTGCACACTCCATAACGGCATCGGCATCCGCATCATCCGGGATTTCAACATAAACGACCGACTGGCGCATGGTGATCTCACAGTCGGCAACGTGCGCCATGCGGCGCTTGAGGTTTTTCAGCAGACGGTCCTCAAAGGTCTTGCGGTTGAGTCCTTTCAGGACGATTTCGCCGCACTTGAGCAGTAATACTTCTTTCATATCGTTTCTCCTTGGTGGTTAGTTATTTATTTTGATAAATTCCTGTTCCTCGGCAGTCATCAGCGCGTCATGCTCGGCGCTGTCAGAGCCGAACGAGAGCCGGGTCTTGACAAAGCCGTCATCCGGCAGGATGAACACCTGCGCCAGATAGTTTAAGTAAACGTCCGCCATCATTTCCAGCCTGCTGTAATCGGTGTCCCACGGTACGAGCGACTGCGTGCCGACACTGACCGTGCCGTCCGCGCGGCGGTCGATCTTGACCGGCAGACTGCGCTCTTCCGCGCGTTTCTCGGCATTTTCCGGCAGGCCGTCGTAGAGGCCCTCCATCCAGAAGCGGCATTTGCCGTCATAGACGGCGAGCTTGTGCTCCGAGCCGTCCGGTTTTACGATAGTTTTGTATTCCATGTAAGATTAAACTCCTTGTTTTTCCTGTACTTCGATCTGTCCGCGTGCCGCAGAGACGATCACGCAGTATTTTTCGCTGTTCTTGTATGCGCGGAAGCCATAATATCCGAGCGGGTCTTTTTCTTCTGGCATGGTGCAGCCGATGCCGGTGTCGTCCGGCAGCGTAGTCCAAAAGGTGCCGCTAAACTCCATTTTGAAGCGATACAGGTCGGTGTATCCGGCCTGTTCGACCAGCTTTTCTGCATTGGATGCGCTGATCGGATGAACAACCAGCAGAAAAGCACCTATCGTAATCAGCATAGTTACCATAACTGTGACAGATACAGCAGGAACGGTTTTCAAAGGCAGTTTGGAGATGAGAACGATTACCGCAATACAGGTCAGCGCAAACCAGTATTCAAAGTGATACGGTTCTGTGATGAGAATAACCGGTATGCTGACTGCAATCACACAGCATAAAAGCTGATACAGCCGTATCCGCAGAAAGGCTGTCGGGTAGTTCCATTGAATTGCATAGTTCTGGTTATCAATGCTGGAACGAAGTGCAAATATGATATATACCGCACATATGGAACCGATAAAGAACGGATCTTGCAGCAGCATTCCATCATATACGGCAAAGTGCAGATAGAAGATTATCGCTGTACATACCAGACAAATCAACGTGTTTATAACCACTTTTCTCATAACCCTACCTCCTCGCAATAATTCCTAACTACTAATTACTAATTAGTTTATCGACGGAACATTTTCGCGCCCTTTTTAACCGCTGCAACAAAGGCATCCACATCTTCCGTGGTGTTGAACGGTGCGAACGAAACGCGCAGTGCGCTGTCCGTGCGGGCTTTCGGCAGACCGAGCGCCTTGAGCACGCCGCTCTGCTTGCCCTTGGAGCACGCCGAGCCGCTGGAAATGTACACCTCGTCCCCCTCGAGAACGTGCAGCATGACCTCGCTCTTGCAGCCGGGCATGGAAAGATTGATAACGTGCGGAATATCGCCCGCGCCGTTTATCACCGCATCGGGCAGCTCGGCGGCCACCTGCCGGCGGAGATAGTCGGCCAGCGCCTGCACATGGGTGTAATCCTCGTCAAAGTGCGCCATGCGGATCTCGCACGCCTTGGCGAACGCCGCGATGTTCGGTACGGCCTCAGTGCCCGGGCGCATCCCGCGCTCCTGACCGCCGCCGAACGTCAGCGGAGGCAGGCGCAGGCCCTTTTTCACATACAGCGCGCCGATTCCCTTGGGTGCGCCGATCTTATGACCGGAAACGCTCATCAGGTCGCAGTTCCACTTTTTCGGGGTCAGCTTGACACGGCACAGGCCCTGCACCGCATCGATATGGAACAGCGCCTTGGGCGCCTTGGCTTTGAGCAGCTTGCCCAGCGCCTCGACCGGCTGCACCGTGCCGATCTCATTATTGACGAGCTGGCAGGACAGCAGGATGGTGTCCTCGGTGAGTGCTTCGCTCAGAACCTCGGGCGTGATGTGGCCGGTGGCATCCGGCGCAAGGAAAACCACATCGAATCCTGCATCGGCAAGCTGCTTTGCGGTGTTGATGGTGGCCGCGTGCTCGATTTCGGTCGTGATGATGCGGCCTTTCTTATGCCGGTTGAGGTGTGCCGCGCCGCGCAGACTGATATTGGTGCTCTCGGTGCCGCAGGCGGTGAAATAGACCTCCTCGGGCAGACAGCCGAGCGCGGATGCGACCGTCCTGCGGCTGTCCTCGAGCAGATGCGAGGCCTCGAGCCCCATGCGGTGCAGGCTGGACGGGTTGCCGAACTCCTCGAGCATCGCGTGAACGGCCGCCTCGGCTGCTTCGGGCAGTACGCGGGTCGTTGCCGCGTTATCAAGATAATGCATAGAAAAACGAACTCCTTCATCGGGGCAGACCGCCGGACAGTCATACTCCCCGCTATTATAAAATATTTTACAACGGCACGCCGCCTTTTACAAGACAAAAACGTGCAAAACAGCATTGAAATACCGGGACAGGTATGCTATAATTTGCAGTGTATGACATCATACCTATTAAAAGTATATCGCGTGACAAGAGCACGTTGCAGATAGAAAGGGAGGAAATCCTATGCCAGGTAAGGTAATTCTCGGCGCTCAGTGGGGTGACGAGGGCAAGGGTAAGTTCATCGATATTTTCGCAGGCAAGGCGGATCTGGTCGTTCGCAGTCAGGGCGGCAACAATGCCGGCCACACGGTTGTTGCAAACGGCGTAAAGTACAAGCTGCAGCTCATTCCGTCCGGCATCCTGTATCCGGAGTGCATCAACGTGATCGGCCCGGGCGTTGTCGTCAACCCGAAGGCAGTCCTCGGTGAGATCGACGGCCTGCACGAAAAGGGCATCTCGACGGACAAGCTGTTCATTGATGCCCGCTGCCACTGCATCATGCCGTGGCACCTAGAGCTCGATGCGCTCAGCGAGGCGGAGAAGGCCAAGGAAGGCACCGCCATCGGCACCACCAAGAAGGGCATCGGCCCGACCTATATGGACAAGTCCGAGCGCAGCGGCATCCGTATGCATGATTTCGTCGATGCAGAGCGCTTCGAGGAAGTCATCCGCGAAACCTGCGCCCGCAAGAACCGCGTTATCACCGGCGTTTACGGCGGCGAGCCGATCGATGCCGAGGCTGTTATCGCGGAGTACCGCGTTTATGCCGACCGTCTGCGCCCGATGGTGCGCGACACCACGGTTCTGACCTATGACGCTATCAAGTCCGGCAAGGAAGTGCTGTTCGAGGGTGCACAGGGCACGCTGCTCGACCTCGATATGGGCACCTATCCGTATGTTACCTCGTCTCACCCGGTAGCAGGCGGCTGCTGCATCGGTTCCGGTGTCGGCCCGACTGCCATCAACGAGATTATGGGCATTTTCAAGTCCTACACCACCCGTGTAGGCGAGGGCCCGTTCCCGACCGAGCTGTTCGACGAAACCGGCGACTACATCCGCAATGCAGGCGGCGAATTCGGCACTGTTACCGGCCGTCCGCGCCGTACCGGCTGGTTCGATGCAGTCGTAGCGCGCTATGCAGTGCGTGCAAACGGCCTGACCGATGTTGTCATCAACAAGATCGACCCGCTGCGCGGCCTGCCGAAGCTCAAGGTCTGCGTGGCCTACAAGCTGAAGAACGGCGAAACCGTTACCGAGTTCCCGGCGAACTTCATGGATCTGGTGGACTGCGAGCCGGTCTACGAGGAGTTCGACGGCTTTACCGAGGACATCACCAACTGCCGCACCTTTGAGGAGCTGCCGGCGACCGTGCAGTCCTACATCAAGGAGCTCGAGCGCATCATCGAGTGCCCGATCACCATGCTGGGTGTCGGCCCGGCGCGCGATCAGGTCATGACGATCAAGTAAATTACGCACAAGAAAAGCAGGTTTCCGACGAGGGAACCTGCTTTTTTGCTGCTCATTTGCGAAAAACCATTCCGCAGCAGCCACTTTCCGGTGCACGCGAGGCGCGTGAGCGCTGCGCCGCAGCCGGGCGGCAGCCTAATCCACGGTATCCGTTAAGCGGTGCAACCGAGTCGCGTAAGCGATACGTCCTTTCCGGGCGGAGGAGTTTCGCGCTCTGCGGAGCGCGGGAACGGGCCGCACGCGCGGCGGGCGCAAAAAGGGAGGGACACCTACGGTTTCCCTCCCTCTTTGAACTCCTACCTTTCCCTCAGCGACC